>CALRLV020000064.1:0-10768 GCA_943368895.1 Ferrovibrio terrae | reverse complement strand
CGCCGAGCGCATATCGAATGGCATTGTCTTGGACGGAGAAATCAGCCTCAGAATAGTTAAGATCGGGAGACAACACCTTGATCTTCATGCTTTTTGCTTCTTGCATGAAGGCACCCAGCTTGTCGGTGTCATCAATATCCAGCGACATGGAGGCCGCCATGAATTCAACAGGATGATTGGCCTTAAGATAAGCGGTTTGATAAGCGATCACCGCATAGGCGGCCGCGTGGGATTTGTTGAAGCCATAGCCCGCAAACTCACTCACCAATTCAAAGATGCGGTCGGCAAGTTCTGCGTCCACGCCACGTTCTGTGGCCCCACTGACGAAGCGATCCTTTTGCTTGGCCATTTCCTCGGGTTTCTTCTTACCCATTGCGCGCCGCAAAAGATCAGCTTCGCCCAAGGAATAGCCCGATAGGATTTGGGCGATTTGCATCACCTGTTCCTGATAAATAATGACGCCTTGGGTTTCTTTGAGAACCGAGACTAAGCTCTCGTGCAGATAATCGGCGTCTTTGCGACCAAATTTCACGTCGCAATAGGTCTCGATATTCTTCATCGGACCCGGCCGATAGAGCGAAATTAGAGCGATGATGTCGTCTAATGTGTCGGCCCGCATCTTGCGCAAGGTGTCGCGCATGCCTTGGCTTTCCAATTGGAACACGCCCATGGTCTTGCCCGAGGCCAAAAGCTCATAGGTTTTAGGATCATCAAACGGCAGCGTATCGAGATCGACCACAATGTCGCGTGCCTTCAAAAAGTCCAAGGCACGCTGGATCACAGTTAGGGTTTTGAGGCCCAAGAAGTCGAACTTTACAAGACCAGCTGGTTCGACCCATTTCATATTGAATTGGGTGGCAGGCAGGCTGGAGCGCGGATCCTTATAGAGCGGCACCAGCTCGTGCAACGGACGATCGCCAATCACCACACCGGCGGCGTGTGTAGAGGCGTTACGGTAAAGGCCTTCGAGCTCAATCGCGGCGTCGAGAAGCGTCCGCACATCGGCATCGCGCGACCGCTCTTCTTGGAGGCGCGGTTCGTCCTTTATGGCTTGGGCCAAAGTGACAGGCGCTGCGGGGTTATTCGGGACCATTTTGGCCAATCGGTCGACTTGGCCGTACGACATATCCAAGACTCGGCCAACGTCGCGAAGGGCGGCGCGGGCCTGCAGCGTTCCGAAGGTGATGATTTGCGCCACTCGATCAGAGCCGTACTTCTTCTGAACGTAATCAATGACTTGATCCCGCTTTTCCTGACAAAAGTCGATATCGAAGTCAGGCATGGAGACGCGTTCTGGGTTCAAGAAGCGCTCGAAAAGCAGGCCAAAGGCCAGAGGATCAAGGTCGGTAATGGTCAGTGAATAGGCGACCAGAGAGCCCGCACCAGACCCCCGGCCGGGCCCGACTGGAATGTTGTTCTCCTTCGACCATTTGATGAAGTCCGCAACGATCAAGAAGTAGCCCGCAAAGCCCATCCGATTGATCACATTGATTTCGTGTTCTAGCCGCTGGTCATAGATTTCGCGCGCAACAACAGGCGGGCGCTTCAATAGGCGTGCTTCTAGGCCCTGGCGGGCTTGGCTCGCCAATTCCTCTGGCTCATCGCGCCCTGCGGCGGTGGTAAAGCGCGGCAGGATCGGCGCGCGCATCAAAGGGCGGATCGCGCACCGCCGCGCAATATCGACGCTATTGGCCAAAGCCTCTGGCAAATCGGCAAAAAGCGCCACCATATCGGCTTCACTGCGGAAACAATGATTGGCAGAAACCCGCTCGCGCTTATCATCGGCTACGCGGGTGGCTTGGCCGATACACATAAGGATATCTTGCGCACGATGCCGCTCTGGGCTGTCAAAGCGAACATCATTGGTCGCCACCAATGGCAGCTTGCCCTGATAGGCCAGGTCAATCAGAAGCGGCTCAATTTGGGCTTCATCGGCCATGCCATGGCGCTGCAGCTCGATATAGAGGCGATCCGGGAAAGCCTTGGCCAGCTGGCGCAACAGCATATCGGCCTCTGACTTCAGATTGGCGAGCAGGGCGCGGCTTAAAAGTCCCTCCCGCCCACCAGTGAGGCAGATAACCCCATCGCTATGGTCCAGCACCTTTTGCAAATCGACATGAGGCAAACTACCAGCTGGCACTTCTAGGAACGATAGACTGGAAAGCGCCATCAAATTGGCCCAGCCAACTTCATTCTGAGCAATCAGTGCCAGACTGCCATCTGGACCTGCCGCCGCACCAGGCTTTTGGCTGAGGAAAGAGACTGGCAGCGTCAAGCCCATAATGGGCTGAATGCCTTTTTCGGCCAAGGCTTCTGAAAACTCGAGCGCGCCAAACAGGTTTGGATCGGAAATGCCGACCGCGACACAGTTCGCCTTAGCGGCAAAGCCCGCAAGCTTCTTCACCGTCATCGCGCCGTCGAGCAGCGAATAAGCCGACCTTACCCGCAAATGGACAAAACCGGGGCCTGCCAAAACAGGTCTTTCAACTTGCCCAGCCTTGGTTGCTAGCGCCCCGGAAGACCCAACCAACGCGACATCAACCGAGCCCTGATCTGCATCAGAGAAAGCGCCGCTTGAGAGAGTCCCGTCTTCCATAAAGCCACCTGAATCCGTCGACTGAATCATCACCAAAGAGGGAGCTAGTCTGACAGGACTCTCAGGCATCTGTCAGCCCTCGCCGACAGAAATCTCAAAGCCATCCTCAGCCGATGACAGCGCCCCAACCCCAAGCCATCAGGGTGAATGCGAGAATAGCTGCGAAAGCGGCTGCGTCTTGAAGTTGGGCCATGTTCCACCTCGTTTGTTCTGCCTTCGTTCTATTCCTGTTTTGTTCTCATGGCAAGTGGTATTTTGCAGAACGAGAGGAGAAGATGTAGGGCACTTCAGTCTTGGACGAGGCGTCCGCCATCAATGCGAAATACGCGGTCCATTTGCCGCGCTAAATCAATATTGTGGGTGGCAACCAAGGCAGAAGTCCCCTCCTCCCGCGTGGCTTTGCGGAAGGTGTCGAACACAAAACTGGATGTAGCAGGGTCGAGGTTGCCGGTAGGCTCGTCAGCAATCAGGAGGGCGGGTTGATTGGCCAGCGCCCGCGCAATTGCCACGCGTTGCTGCTCTCCGCCGGAAAGCTGACCCGGCTGGTGCAGCTTGCGGTCAGCCAGCCCCATCATGTCGAGGAGTTGCTCAGCCCGCGCACGCGCTTCAGCTTGGCCAACGCCCGCAATCCATTGCGGCAGCGCGACATTATCGACCGCGCTAAACTCTGGCAGCAAATGGTGGAATTGATAGACAAAGCCCAAGGCCGTGCGGCGAAGCGCGGTGCGGGCAGCATCAGGCAGTTTTGTCGCGTCAATGCCCGCCAGTTCTACCGTGCCGCCTTGAACGGCTTCTAACAGGCCCGCAGCATGGAGGAGCGAGGATTTACCAGAGCCCGAGGGCCCAATCAGGGCGACGATCTCACCCGGCATAATGGTCAGATTAGCACCTTTGAGGACTTCAAGCTCGCCGGCGCGGGTTTGATAGACGCGACGTAAGTCAGTGAGGCGCAGAACGGGGCTACTCATAGCGCAAGGCCTCCACCGGATCGAGCTTTGAGGCACGCCAAGACGGTGGCAAGGTCGCGACAACACTCGCGATGGCTGCGAACAAGGCGGTGGTAATCACCTCGTGCCATTCCACTTTCGCAGGGATCTGGCTCAAGAAATAGATGTCGGCATTGAAAACCGGGCCAAACACAAACTCGACCACTTTTTGAATGGTTCCAATATTCAGGCAGAACAACGTGCCGCCTATAGCTCCAGCTAATGTCGCCAATATACCAACACTCGCCCCAGACATCATGAACACCCGCATGATCGAAGCACGCGAGGCGCCCATGGTGCGCAGAATAGCGATATCGCGGCCTTTGTTCTTCACCAGCATCACAAGGCCAGAAATGATATTCATTGCAGCAATCGCGACAATCAGCATCAGGATCAAGCGCATCACATTGCGCTCAATCTGCAGGGCAGACACAAGGCTTTCGGATTGCTGACGCCAATCAGTTACAAAGCGGTTTTGGCTGAATTTAGCCACTTCCAGCGCCAAAAGATCGGCCTTATCGGGGTCCTGCATCCGCAGCTCAATCGTGTCCCAACTGGTTTCTTTGGAGAAGAAGAGTTGGGCCTGTTCAATTGGCATATAGATGAAGGTCGCATCATATTCGCTCATGCCAATGTCGAAAATGGCAGAGACCGTATAATCCTTGACGCGCGGGGTGGTGCCAAAAGGGGTGGAGGCCCCTTGTGGCGAGATTAACTGCACCGAATCCCCCGGAAGAACGCCTAACGCCTCTGCGAGACGAGAACCCATAGCGATCTCGTCCCCGCCATATTCGCCTGTCCCCCAGGTTTTGAGGTTACCGCCAACCAGATTGCCTGAAACGATTTTGAGCTTGGCAAGGTCTGAGGCGGCTAGCCCCGTCACCATCGCACCGCGGGCCAGATTGCCGCCTTGGCCGACCGCCATCACTTGGCCGTCAATCTTGGGCATCACGTCCACCACGCCCGGCAAAGCCTTGGCTTTAGCGACGATGGCGCGAGCTTCTGGAATGGGCATGTTGCGCACATCCACAAAGACATGGCCGTTAACGCCCAAAATCCGGCCTAGCAATTCAGCGCGGAAGCCATTCATCACGCTCATCACGATGATCAGTACAGCGACAGCCAGAAAAATGCCGATAAAGCTAATGAGCGAGATCAATGCGACTCCGCCATCTTCACGCCGAGCCCGCAAATAGCGTGCGGCTAGCGTGCGCTCCCACATGCCAAAAGGCCCCGCGCCGCCAGCTTTCATGCCGATGCCTTAGCGGTCAGACGCGAGAGCGCGCTTTCCAAGGACACTTCTTCCTTGGTTCCCGTCTTGCGGTCCTTCACTTCGACCAGCCCATTGGCAAGGCCCTTAGGCCCAACGATCAATTGAGTGGGCACCCCGATCAAATCCATAGTGGCGAATTTCGCACCGGGGCGATCATGGCTATCGTCATAGAGCGGGTCCATACCGGCCTTCAAAAGCGTTTGATAAGCCTGCTCACAGGCTGCATCGACCGCCTCATCGCCTGGACGCAGGCTGATCACGCCAACATCAAACGGGGCGACCGCATCTGGCCAGATAATGCCATTGTCATCATGGCTAGCTTCAATAATCGCGCCAACCAGTCGCGACACACCAATGCCGTAAGAGCCCATTTGCACCAATACATCCTTGCCGTCTGGGCCAGAGACTTTGGCATTCATGGGGGCAGAATATTTGGTGCCAAAGAAGAAGATATGGCCGACTTCAATCCCGCGACCAGTGCGGCGACGTTCTGCGGGCACTTCAGTTTCAAAACGGCCCTCATCATGGATTTCGTCGGTTGCTGCATAGGCTTTGACGATGCGTGACACGGTTTCTGCACGATTAGCGCGAGCTGCCTCATTATTGTCAAAGCTAATGTCCATGCCGGCCCAATCGGTTTCGTCATAGATGGCGTCGTAAAACACACCACTTTCACCTGTTGGGGCGAGCACCAGAAACTCATGACTTAAATCGCCACCAATTGGCCCGGTATCGGCGCGCATCGGCACCGCTTGTAGGCCCAGGCGCTGGAAGGTCTTCAGATAGGCCAAAAACATCTTATTATAGGCATCGCGTGCGCCTGCTTCATCCAGATCAAAGCTATAGGCATCCTTCATCAAGAATTCGCGGCCGCGCATCACGCCAAAGCGGGGGCGGACTTCGTCGCGGAACTTCCATTGGATATTATAGAGGTTCAGCGGCAATTCCTTGTAGGACCGCACATGATTGCGGAAGATATCGGTCACGACTTCTTCTGCCGTCGGCCCAAACAACAAATCGCGTTCGTGCCGATCAGTGATGCGCAGCATTTCCGCGCCATAGGCGTCATAGCGCCCGCTTTCCCGCCATAAGTCCGCGCCTTGCATGGTCGGCATCAAGACTTCTAGCGCGCCAGAGCGGTTTTGCTCTTCGCGCACAATCGCCTCGATCTTTTGCAAGACTTTCAGGCCCAACGGCAGCCAGGAATAGATACCAGCGGAATGTTGCTTGATCATACCGGTGCGCAGCATCAGCTTGTGCGACACGATTTCGGCATTGGCTGGGGTTTCTTTTGTAACGGGCAGGAAATAGCGCGACATGCGCATGGCGATCACCTTCTATTTGACGCTCTGCCATAGTCTGTGCCGCGGGCTGAGGCAATTAGCCAGCGCTGCGGGTGGTGTGGTGGTGGGGCAAGCAGCTCGCAACCATTCGCTCGAGAAAAGTGGCTGAACCTGACGTCGATAGCCCGGCCTTCCTCTCAATCAAAAATTTTTGTTTTACAGCTAATGGAATCGTACGATCGGCTTCCCCGAATGCGCGCAAAGGTCGAAAAACCAATCACCTTCTGATTTTCGTCCAATAGCGCATCATTGAAGAAATCAACGTCAAAGCTATTGTTCTGCTCGGTCGTGCCCCAAGATAACTTCCAATAATCTGGGCGAGTTTGGTCATTGAGATTGGTTGAAGTACATAGATAAACTGGATTACCTTTATCATCCTGAACCCCGTTGATAACACTTGAGCCCACCCATTTATCGTCTGTTGGGCGCACATTCGCGCGATACTGTTCACGCGCCATCTGAAGAACTTTTTCGGCGTCTGAACCAGCCGGCGCTGGGGTAAAGCTGGGCCCATCAACAGGACATAAAGCCGGGCCGCTGCGCCAATGTGTTTTTAACGCAATGCTGGCGAGCATGGGCGGTTGACCAGCCTGATTTAAGAAGGCGCTGTAATAGGCCATACCCTTAAAGCCAATCGTGCCGCCAAACTTTCCGCCTGAAAAATCATGCTCGACAAAGTCGGTTGCTGGGAAACTTTGGGGGCCCTTCGGTGGCGCTGAGTTAAGCTCCGGCATTTGATCGGCACGGACAACGGCAAGCACTTCGGATTGCTTGATCCCGATATTGAGTGTCGGGTCCTTTTTGTCTACGCCAATCAGATAGGGTGCCTTACAAGCCTTTCGGAAAAAGGCGGCCGCGGCTTGTTTTGGCATGGGATGAAGTTGCCTCATCAGTCCACCAAGACTTGCCCAGATAAGCGCCGACGGCGAATAGCTAAAATTGCCAGGTTCGAGCCTCGTTTGACCTGACACAAACAGGTCTACCAAGTCATATTTCTGGGTGAAACGAATACTACCCGCCCGCACATTCATGCCGGTTAAAACACTTGGCGTCCCTTGGAACTCAACATCTAACGTCCCGCCATGAATGGGCCCTAGCAATCGGCAATAGCCCGTCAATTGCCGCGCCGTCTCCCATTGAACCGTTAGCTGGGCACCGGCAAAGATTTCAGGGTTTGGCCCTGAAAAATTGAGCGCACTAAGACCACAAACTTCTTTTGCAGTCCTAAAAGGATCCATAGAACGCGCATAGTCCGTTTCTGGAAGCGCTGTTTCACTGGCTGGCTCCAACCCAACACTCGGAAAATCAACGCCGGAGCATGACCCTAAGAGCAGCGTTGCAGCTAGCGTGCGGGCATGGCTGCTTGGGGTCAATCTCTTCGCCTTCTTTAAGCGGGATAGCATTCAAGCGCCCTTTTTTGGATAGAACGTGCCACACTTCTTAAGATAAACCCCAATTTTGTCTAGCGGATCCATTTGGCTAGGCATGGTCCCAGCTCCTTTTTTCGTCTGGACCCATTTTGGTAGAAACTATGTTTCACCAAAATAGATCATCGAGGATGAGAACGACATCTGGGTAGTCAAGTGCGCAGCTTTGCTGCGTCGCGAGCGATCCGTTTTCAAAGAAAACGGACACTTGACGACCCACATGTCGCAAAGAGAATTGAGGTAGCGGTTTGGTGAGCCAGAATGGGCACCAAAGCGCTTCTAGGTGAAAGGCATTGGGCTAGCTTGTCCGCTACGCCAAGGTGCGCCCAAAGGACCGCGCACCACTAGGTGCGCAGCTAATGCTGCGCGCTCCATCATTCGACCACCCCCCAAACGAAAAAAGGCCGCGCTTGAACAAGTCAGGCGCGGCGCAAAGGTTCTGGGAGGAAACGCCATCAGGCATTTACGAGGGAGCGACAGGCCCGTCTCGCAAGTGCACAATCGCCCTTCCCGCTCGCAGGTGCAACATGATGGCTGCCCAATTGCCGAAAAAACATGCCATTGCCCAACATGCGGCTAAATGTGGTGCAAACCCTGCTCTCTTTTTGGGCTCGACGCCTAAATTACCCCTATTTCAGGGACGACAAGGCCACTTTACCCCATCAACCGTCCCAAGGGATGTTCCAAAGAGACCCAGCCAGACATCAAAAGCAGGGCAAAGGCTGTCCACACAATGGACGTGATCGCCGTAGTCCAGATCAGTTTTTGTTTGATATTGGCAATCACCGGTGCGCCGGGGTCGGTTCCAGCGACGACTTCACCGCTTTCTTCCTGACTGCGCACACCAATTGGCAAAACGCAGAAGAGGATCACCCACCACATGGTGAGGAAGATTGCGATCCCAGTGAACCAATCCATTTAGTGGGCCCCTTTCGGCGTTTCCATCAATTCGATCAACACCCCATTAGAATTCTTTGGGTGGACGAAGATAATCAAGGTACCGTGAGCGCCAATACGGGGCTCTCCCAGAATAGTTGCCCCATTAGCTTTCATCGCGTCGCGCGCGGCATAAATCTCGGGTACCTCAAAGCACACATGGTGCTGACCACCATTGGGGTTCTTCTCAAGAAACTTATGGATGGGTGAGGCTTCGCCCAAAGGCTCAATCAACTCAAGTTGGCTATTGGGAATATCGACAAAAGCCACCTTCACGCCTTGCTCGGGCATATCGCGCATCGGCGTGATGTCGGCGTCGGTGACACCATAAAGAGCTTTGTAGTTTTCCAAGGCTGCAGCGATAGAAGGCACGGCAATGCCGACGTGATTGAGACGACCCAGTTTCATGATGCTGTTCCTAATATGTGTTGCCTGCTTCCATCATGGCTTTAGGCGGCTACGTCAATCTTAGCCGACAGGTAGGCTTCACTTTTGCGTAGACAAGTGTGGCGGCGGCCCCTAGCCTCACAAGGCTGTGATCAAAAATTGATCGGGGAGACCAGAATGAAACGAACTTCTACCTTGGCCACATTGGCTGCTCTTATGATTTTAGGTGCCGCCGCGCCTAAGCCGACAGCGCCAGTGCAGACGTTGAAGATTCCAGAATTGAGCGCCAGTGTCGCGGCTGATTATTCAAGCTCGCTAAAAGCTTTGTGGGAAGATTTGCACGCCAATCCAGAGCTGTCATTCCGCGAGACCCGCACAGCCGGTGTGGTGGTGCGTGAGCTTCGGGCTATTGGCGGGATTGAAATCACCGAGAAAGTTGGCGGCACAGGTGTTGTTGGCGTAATCCGCAATGGCGCGGGGCCCACCGTGATGTTGCGCGCAGACATGGACGGCCTGCCCATCTTAGAGCGCAATGGCCTGCCTTATGAATCAAAAGTCCGCCAAATTGACGCGGACGGGGTTGAGATGCCAGTCATGCACGCTTGTGGCCATGATGTGCATGTTGCTGCTTTGATCGGTGCGGCAAAGCAATTGATGGCGCGCAAGAGCCTGTGGCGCGGCACGATTGTGCTGGTCTTCCAGCCCGCTGAAGAGCGTCTGGGCGGGGCCATGGCCATGTTGCAAGACGGCCTCTATACTCGCTTCCCCAAGCCAGACATCGCCTTGGGCCTGCACATTGGCAGCGGCACCGAGCGCGGCAAGTTCAAAGTGGAAAGCCGGGTTGCTAATTCCAGCTCTGACGGCGTCAACATCATTGTGCGCGGTGTGGGTGGCCATGGTGCTTCGCCACAACAGACAGTGGACCCCATTGTTGTCGCCTCCAACCTCGTCATGGCCTTGCAGACCCTGGTCAGCCGCAATATTTCGCCTTTAGAGCCTGGCATTGTGACTGTGGGCGTTGTCCACGCCGGTTCTAAGCGCAACATCATTCCCGAAGAGGCGCGTTTGGAGCTGACCGTGCGGGCGGATACGCCAGAAGTGCGGGCAAAGTTGCTCGACGGGATCAAACGCATTTCTGACGGGGTGGCACGAACCTATGGTGTGCCCGAAGACCGGATGCCAATTGTCACCAATTTGGCCGAAAAAGCACCACCCAATCTGAATGATCCTGAAAATGCCGCCAAGCTGCGTGCCAGTCTTGAAGCGGCCTTTGGTGCGGACCGCATGTCTAAAATTCCCCGCGCTGGCATGGGTGCGGAAGACTTCGCCTATTATGGCGCACCCGAGTGGGGCGGCATCAAAAGCGTATTCTTCAATGTCGGTGGCAGCATCACAGATGACATGAGCAAAGCCCCGCCCCACCACTCACCCTTGTTCCGGATTGAACCCGAAGCGTCGGTGAAGTCGAGTGTGGAAGGCTATGTGGTTGCGGCCATGACGTTCTTGGGCACGCCTTAGGGGCAAAACTTGGAGGACTTGAATGCACAGCTTTGCTTGCATTCAAGTCTTCCAGACCTGAAATGCAGGCCGATTGGCCAAACACTTTCAGTCTGAACGCTCGCGCGTGAAGTTTGGTCAAGATGCGATGTGATAACCGATATGTTTGGTTTACTTCACCGTTAGAGCGCGGCCGAAAACAACGACCAGCAACCCCAAAGGAATCATCATCGCCAGCATTTCCTTGTTTGCCGCGCTGCCTGACCATAAACCATCAAACACGGATATGCCCACGACTGAAAGCAAGCCCGCAACAATAAGAG
>CALRLV020000063.1:0-10777 GCA_943368895.1 Ferrovibrio terrae | reverse complement strand
CTTGATCGAATTCCATGTGATACCCCTTACAAGGCCAAGGGCCCAGCTAAAACCCAGCCATTAGAACTAAAAAGGCCAACCTGTTCGGCTGGCCTTTTTGTTTGTAATCCTAGTGAGCCGCAGCAGCTTAAGCCGCGGCCTTTTCCCCGGCGCTCAAAGCGGCATAGCGCTTCAAATGCCAATCGGCGCTGCCGGCTTGGGTGTCGATCATGGTCAAGCGCTTGAAGTAATGGCCGATGGCCAATTCGTCCGTCATGCCCATGCCGCCAAAAACTTGGATGGCATTCTGGCCGACAAAGCGTCCACCGCGACCGATTTGGGTCTTAGCCCCAGCACAAGCTTTCGCCCGCTCCAGCGCGTCATCTTCGCCGCAACGAATGGCTGCAAGATAGGCCATCGAAGTTGATTGCTCGGTCCACATAAACATGTCGACCATGCGGTGTTGCAGCACTTGGAACGAGCCAATGGCGACACCAAACTGCTTGCGTTGCCGAGCATAATCAACCGTCATAGCATGGGCGACGCGCATGCCACCAACAGCCTCGGCGCACAAAGCGGCGATAACATTGTCTTGGGTCTCTTCCAGCGCTGGCAAGATACCATCAACTGGGCCGATGACGGCATCTGCACCAACCGAAACATTTTCCAGATAGACGTCACTGGCGCGCAGGCCGTCGACGGTTGGGTAATCCTTAGTCGAAACCCCAGCTGCGCTCTTAGATACCAAGAAAGCAGACAGGCCTGCCCGCTCGCGCTGGCCACCTGCGGTACGGGCAATCACGATGAATGTATCGGCCTGTGGCCCGCCAATCACGACAGACTTATGGCCGTTCAAGATATAGCCAGCACCATCTTTCTTTGCGGAGGTCGACACATCTGCCAAGTCATAGCGGCTCTTAGGCTCGCTGGTGGCGAGGGCATAAATCCCCTCACCCGTGGTGATACGGCCGCCATGCTCTTCTTGCTGGGCGGCAGAGCCTGCAATGCGCAGCAAATTACCGCTGGCAACAACGGACGGGATGAAGGGCTCAACCACCAAGCCTTTGCCGAATTCTTCCATGATAACAAGTGTATCGATCGCACCACCGCCGAGACCACCCATAGACTCTGGCAAGGGTGCCATCATCAGACCCATCTCAGCCATTTCAGCCCAAATCTCAGGCCGCCAGCCCGCTTCAGAATGAATGGCCTTACGACGTGTATCGAAATCATACTTTTGCTGGACCAGTTTTGCGATCGAGTCCCGCAGCATGTTTTGTTCGTCGGTAAAATTGAAATCCATGTGGACGTTCCCTGAGTTCGTGCCTGTTCAGGCTCTGCATTATCGATGAATTGATAGCGCGTTTAGCGCACGATGCTAGGGGGGAGACGCCGTTTAATTCAGGCGATTACACATCAAAACGCAAACAAGCCCGCGTTTCGGCGGGCTTGTTCGCTAGACTGAACCAAGGCGCTTAGCCCAGACGAGTCAAAGCTGCTTCGTATTTTTGCTTCTCAGCTTCATAAGTGGCGCGCCGCTCACGCTGTTCGTCGATCACGTCGGCGGGCGCTTTGGCGACAAAACCTGGATTATCGAGCTTGCGCGACACCGTCTCGATTTCCTTCGTGCAGCGTGCAATCTCTTTATTGAGGCGGGCTTTTTCTGCCCCAATATCCATCACGCCTGCCAATGGAATGGCAACAATGGCTTCGCCCAACACAAAGGTCACACTGCCAGCGGGGGCAGAATCGGCCACAACGGAATATTCCAAGCGCGCCAAGCGGTCGATTTCGGCCTGATATCGCTCGAGGCGCTGTGCCGTCTCTTTCGAGGCACCGACCAAAAGGGCGGGCACTTTAGCCCCTGCAGGCACATTGGTTTCGCTGCGCAAAGACCGCAGGCCCGTGACCAGATCAACCACCCAACCCACTTCGGCGGCAGCGGCCTCATCAATCAGCCTGGCATCTAGCTTCGGCCAAGATTCGCCTATCAATTGCCCTGCCCGCTTGGGCCCGAACTCGGCGGTCTTGTCCCACAATTCTTCGGTCACAAACGGCATGAAGGGATGGAGGACTTTCAAGATTTGATCGAGGACCCACGCCACCGTTCGGCGCGTCTCGGCCTTGGCTTCTTCATCTTCGCCATTCAGAAGCGGTTTAACGAGTTCCAGATAGAGGTCGCAGAACACGCCCCACACAAAGGCATAGGAGGTCTGAGCAGCTTCATCGAACCGATGGGTCGAGAGGGCGGCTTCCACGCCTTGGGCGGTTTTGGTCAGTTCCGACACGATCCAGCGATTAAGCGTGTGCTTTACCGTGCTTGGGTCAAAGGCCTCCCACAAGGTGCACTCATTCATCTGGGCGAAGCGGGCGGCATTCCACAATTTGGTACCGAAGTTCCGGTAGCCTTCAACCCGCTTGTCACTCATGCGAATGTCACGGCCGGGCCCTGCGGCAATCGCCAAGGTAAAGCGCAACGCGTCTGCCCCATATGTGTCGATCAAGACCGTTGGGTCAATAATATTGCCCTTGGACTTTGACATTTTCTTGCCGTGCTCGTCGACCACGCGGGAATGGATCACCACGGTCGAGAATGGGGCTTTACCAGTAAAGTGGCAGCCAAACATCATCATTCTGGCAACCCAGAAGAAGATGATGTCAAACATCGTGACCAAGGTGCTGGTCGGATAAAAGCGCGCCATCTCGGGCGTGGCTTCTGGCCAGCCCAAAGTCGAAAATGGCCAAAGTCCAGAGGAGAACCAAGTGTCCAAGACGTCTTCGTCTTGAACCAAAGTCACACCCCGCCCGTGCTTGGCTTTGGCTGCTGCCAATGCTTCTGCTTCGGTCTCTTCAACGAAGATATTGCCTTCTTCATCATACCAAGCCGGAATTCGGTGGCCCCACCAGAGTTGGCGCGATACACACCATGGCTCGATATTGCGCATCCATTGATAATAGGTCGCCGTCCAGCTTTCGGGGACAAACTTAGTCTCACCGCTTTCAACCGCCTTAAGGGCGTTCACGGCTAGCTTGGCCGCATCGACATACCATTGATCGGTCAACATTGGCTCAATCACAACGTCCGACCGCTCGCCTAAGGGCTGGGTGATCAGCTTGTCTTCAACCTTCAGCATCAAGCCGCGCGCATCAATATCGGCAACCACTTGCTTGCGCGCGTCAAACCGGTCGAGGCCGCGATAGGCTTCAGGGATATAATCGGCGTCCAGCATCCGGCCCTTGGTATCGAGCAGCACATACATTTCAAGATTATGGCGGCGCGCGACCTTATAATCGTTGAAATCATGCGCGCCGGTGATCTTTACGGCACCGGAGCCAAAGTCTGGATCGGGATACTCATCGGCGATAATCGGGATAAGACGATCAGCCAACGGCAGGAGGCAACGCTTGCCGACAATGGCCGCATAGCGCTTGTCGCTCGGGTGAACCGCTACCGCACCATCGCCCAACATGGTTTCAGGCCGCGTCGTGGCGATCGAAATATAGTCGCGCGTTTCAAATTCCGTGGGCTCACCCTTCTCGTCAAAGGCGATGGGGAATTCATAGGTTTGGCCATTTTCAAGCGGATATTTGAAGTGCCAGAAATGGCCTGCCCGCTCTTCATTGATCACTTCAAGATCCGAAACGGCGGTTTCAAAGTGCGGATCCCAATTCACCAAGCGCTTGTCGCGATAGATCAGGCCCTCCTTATGGAGTTGCACAAAGACTTTGCGCACGGCAGCCGACAGGCCGTCATCCATGGTAAAGCGCTCGCGGCTCCAGTCACATGACGCGCCTAAACGTTTCAACTGAGTGGTGATCGTCCCACCGCTTTCGGACTTCCAAGACCAGACACGCTCTAAGAATTTTTCACGGCCCAGGGTGCGGCGGTTTTCGTTGGTGCCCGATTGCGCCATCTGGCGCTCTACCACCATTTGTGTGGCGATGCCGGCGTGGTCGAGGCCCGGTTGCCACAGGACGGACTTCCCGCGCATGCGTTCAAAACGGCAGAGGATGTCTTGCAGCGTGCAATTGAGCGCGTGGCCAATATGCAATGACCCCGTCACATTTGGTGGCGGAATAACGATGGAGAAAGTTTCAGCGTCCGGGTCGGCCTTTGGCTTAAACGCACCCGATTGTTCCCATGCCGCATATAGACGAGGCTCAGCGGCTTGAGCGGAGAAATGACTTTCTAACATGTGTGTCCCGAGTAAATGTGGTTTGGGCGATGGAGATTAGCCTCTATGGCACCAAAAAAAAGCGACGTTGGCATACCATGCCAACGCCGTTCTTTTGAAGACTTTCTGCTGTTGGAAGTGGCCCCATGGGCGCAAAGTACAGTCTTAGAAGGAGCGACGGGCGATCCGTGCAACTTCGGCTTCGACTTTTTCTTCCACAATGCGAGGTAGATTCGCGTCAAGCCAGTCTTTCAACATCGGCTTAATCAACTCGCCCACCATGGCTTCCACCGTATTGCCAGAAATAAACATGCCTGGCAGCGTGGTGTTAGGGGCCAATTTTTGGAATACGGACGAGGCCCGATCTGCGATAGGATCGCTGACCAAACCTTGATCAAATGGGAATGGTGTCGGCGCAGGCTCTGGCGCATAGACAGGTGCGGCGGCGACTGGCGCAGGGGCCGGGGCCGGAGCAGGCGCTGGTGCAGGTTCTGGCTCTTCCCAACGATCTTCGACGATGATTTCCTCAAGCGCGACTTCCGGCTCATCATCAACAGGTAGAGCGTCAAAATCAAAGTCTGGCGAGACCGTTTCCGGCAAGTCCATTACAGGCTCGTTCAATTCCAGAACTTCGTCGCCGAAATCCGGTTCAGCCGCAGCCGCAGGTGCGGCGTCAGCTGAGGGCCCAGTGTCATCTTCAGAAATAATCCGGCGGATCGAGGCCAGGATTTCTTCCATTGTCGGTTCGGCTTGTGCGTCTGCGGCGCTCATAATATCCCCATGGTGTGCGAATCGCACATGAAGTTCCGTAAGCTAACTTGGATTGCCAATCAAAGTCTAGCGATGCCCCGAATCTGACAACAATTCGTTAAAAGGCAAATTCAGGTGCGACTGAAAAGCCCGGCAATTGAGGGACAGTTGCGTCAAAAGCAACGCGTCCAGCAACACTTCCCCCGCTCTTGGTAAAGATATTGGCTGTACCCATCGGTCCTTTGAGCAAGATGACGCATAAGCGGCCCTGTTCTGCCAAAACTTTTGTCCATGTGTCAGGAAACGTCTCAACACCGCCATCCACGAATACCACGTCAAATGGGCCGGCTGGCGGGGCATCAAGTCCACCGACTAGGCTGGCAACACCGGGAATATCAACGGCAACTTCATCCAGAACGGTGACCGTACAACCCAGAGCGGCGAAGACAGCCGCACTGTAACCACCCGCGCCACCAACCACCAAAACCTGCTCTCCGGCCATGACTCTTGCGGCTTGGGCTAATTTCGAAAAATCGCGCGGCTTCCACAGCCAGCGGCCAGACGGCGTGGGTGAAGTGACCTCTGCATAGGCAAAAGCGCGCTTTTCCGCCACGACGAACGTCTCACGCTCAACCACGCGCATAGCACCTTGCAGCGCTAGATCGCTGACATCATTGGTACGAACTTGGCTTTCGATCATCGTGTCGCGTGCTGCCGCAAAATCCATGTCGGTCCCCGTACCTGTGCTTTAAGCAAGTCAATTCTGTGTCAGGAACCATTACAAGGAATTTGGCCCCGCGGGCAAGAATGGATAACTGTCCAAAGTCGTCAGCATCGCGCTTTAGTTGCAGCAACAACCTGCAGACATTTATTGCTGCTTAAGGCCTGCTCTGTTACATCGCCCATCCACCCGCTTGCTTCTGCGTTAAGAAGGCCTCGTGGCGGAGTGGTGACGCAGCGGATTGCAAATCCGTGTACCCCGGTTCGATTCCGGGCGAGGCCTCCAATTTTCTCAACTCGTGTTTTACCAACAGAAACCGGGTCAAGCTTTCGAAGCCTGTGGGATATCATCACCCAATAAATAGCGCGGCCCCGCTCCACCCTTGTGGGCTTGGTCGCCTGGATTGAACAAGGCGCAGGTTTCCAGCGACAGGCAGCCGCAGCCGATACATCCGTCCAAACGGTCACGTGTTTTGGTCAGCGCTTGAATCCTCTTGTCCAGGGTCGCCGCAATAGCTGTACTGATCCCGCGCCAATCACGGCCGCTTGGCGCACGTCCTAAGGGCAATCGGTCCAACTCTGCTTTGATCTCTTCTAAGGTCAAGCCAAGTTGTTGCGCGATTTTGATGAAGGACAGCCGCCGAATGTCTGCGCGATGATAGCGCCTTTGTTGGCCTACAGTGCGGTACGCCATGACCAGGCCGCGCGCTTCATAAAACCGGATCGCGGACACAGAAAGACCAACCCGTGCGGCAATTTCGCCAATGCTCAATACGTCATTTGCTTGCACTGCATTTCCTTTCCAACATAGCTTGACCTCAATCTAGGTTGAGGTTGCATAAAGCCATCTGTCAAGTGACCCGAACCCTGAAGCGTGTCCCAATCCATCCGGGGCGAGCGCGCGCAAGACATAAACCTAGGAGCTTTTCAGATGACCCAATCTTTCCTCGAGCACGTCAATGTCACCGTAGCCGACGCCGATCAGACTGCGGCCTTATTGGTCGACTTGTTTGACTGGCACATTCGCTGGTCCGGCCCGGCACGCGATGGCGGCTATTCGGTCCATGTCGGGACGGAGACCCAGTATCTGGCAGTCTATCGGCCGAGCGAAGGCCAGAGCCGCAACTTTCCCAAAGGCGCGCCGCTGAATCACCTCGCCATCGTCGTGAATGATTTGGATGCAGTGGAAGCCAAAGTGGTCGCGCAAGGGCTTACGCCCTTTAATCATGGCGATTATGAACCCGGTCGCCGCTTTTATTTCTTCGATGACAATGGCATTGAGTTTGAGGTGGTTTCCTATCGCTGAAGCTGCGCGCCTAGGGGTTTAGAGGCGCGCAAACGCGCAAATCTTATACCCCTCGGGTGATCGCAAATAGGCCCCATAGGTCATACGATCACCGCTGGGACGTGGGCCGGGTGCGCCCTCATCCTGCCCACCAGCCAACAGGCCTGCTGCGTGGAAATCATCCACGGCGGAAGGTGTTGCGGCGCGAAAGCCAATCGTGCCGCCATTGCCAGCTTCAGCACTTTGCCCATCAAGCGGCCGCATCACCAAAAACGCCCCCGCCTGAGCCCCCACATAGACCAATCGGTCGGTGGGCGCATTTTCCTGCTGTTTAAGCCCAAGCGGGCCAAGCACTGCATCGTAAAATTGGGCAGCTTTATCGAGATCATTGGTACCAACGACAATATGGGTGAACATGGGTGGGGTCCTTTTCAATTGCCGCAATAGCCTTTTCTGGACCTACTTTAATGGAAACCTTGTTTCACCAAAATGGACAATACAGATGTCGCAAGAACTAACCACTTCTAGACAAAAACTCTCCCCGCCCCCACGATGTCATCCCTTCCGGAGCGGTAGCGAAGAGCAGGGACCTCAGGGGACTGTACGGGAAGAGGTCTGGGCCTCGGCTGCACCGTCCGGGACGACAGCTCTGGCGTTGTTTTCTTCCAGAAACGCGCTTCGCGCCCTCCGGTGCATTCCAGGCTTGAGATGCATGATGGTCAAGCAATTTCACGTCGATGCTGACAGCCAGCGCACTTGGAACGCCTTCGAGCCTCGCCCTGCTCACCTTGTAGCCGCCTGACAATTCTTTTTGCGCAAGCTGGGGAGTCGAGGGGTGCAATCGGCTTCGCCGAAGCGCGAAGCGCGCCCCTTGACGCCCCCTCTTGCGCGCTCAAACTTAAACCAAGCCTTTGCCGAGGCACAGTCTGGGGCAAAGGCTGCCCCAAGTGAAAAACCTCATTCCAAGACTGCTGTCGGTGAAGTGGAGCAGTCCGTTCGGACCGCACCCTACAAATTGGCCGAACAGACCACACCTCGGCCAACCCGCGGCCGCCTTACAGTGCCGCCTATTCCCTCGCGCCTGTACGCACCCCAGATGACACTCAATCGGCACCGTGCTGATCACCAGAAGGAAACTCATATGCTAATCGATCAGCTCAAGTGGCGCTATGCAACTAAGAAAATGGACCCAAGCAAAAAAGTCGCCGAAGACAAAATTGCGGCGATCCTAGAAGCCATTCGTCTCACGCCAACTTCGAGCGGTTTGCAGCCTTACGAAGTGATCCTCGTCACCAATCCAGAGGTCCGCGCCCAAATCCAAGCCGCCGCTTGGAACCAAGCCCAGATCACAGAAGGCTCGCACGTGTTGGTTTTTGCAGCTTGGGACAATTATACTGCTGAACGCATCAACCACATGTTTGACCTAACCAATGAGATCCGCGGCTTTAAGAACGAAGGCTGGGAAAATTATCGCAACATGTTGCTCGCGACTTATCCACAGCGCGATGCGGAGGCAAATTATCAGCATGCAGCCCGTCAGGCCTATATTGGCGTCGGTGTAGCCATGGTTGCGGCTGCCGAAGCTGAAGTGGATGCTACCCCTATGGAAGGCTTTGACCCAACAGCTGTCGACAAGATTTTGGGCCTCAGCGAACGCGGTCTGCGCAGCGTGGTCATCATCCCGCTTGGCTATCGTCAAGCAGAAGGCGATTGGCTGGTAAATCTGACAAAAGTGCGCCGCCCTACGGCCGATTTCGTGACGGAAGTCCGATAATCAAGCCCCAAAATCTACCCATCAGTAACCGCGATATTAACCGAACATTAAGGTTAGAATCATATTAACTGGTCCTGTCTTCTTTGGAAGACACCCCACCATACCCGATCTTAACGGGGAGCCCGCAACGGCTCCCCGCTTTTTTTGGGTCCTTGGTTTTTGGATGCCTTTGATGACTTGATCTGCAGCTTGCTGCAATCAAACCGCATCAAAGGCTTGCACGATCCGAAGGTGGCGGTATAAGGCGCGCATTCAAGTGTTCCCCGATAGCTCAGTTGGTAGAGCAAGCGACTGTTAATCGCTTTGTCGTAGGTTCGAGCCCTACTCGGGGAGCCACTTTCCTCCACCTCGAAAAATGTAACACGGATGGCCCACCAAGGCCGCGTCGTCCGCTTAGGCTGGCTCCGCATTCATGCGAGCCTGCATTTCCCACAATTCGGCATAGACTGCGCCCTTCGCCAAAAGTGCATCATGGGTGCCGCGTTCTGCGACTTGGCCGTCGGCCAGCACAATGATTTCGTCAGCGTCTGCAACCGTCGACAGGCGGTGGGCAACTACAAGGGTCGTCCGGCCTTTAGCGGCATCTTCTAAGGCCTCACGCACTTCAGCCTCCGTGACCGAATCAAGGCTGGACGTGGCTTCATCAAGCACAAGGATCGGCGGGTTTTTCAATAGCGCGCGGGCAATCCCAACCCGTTGACGTTCACCGCCTGAGAGTTTCAAGCCGCGCTCGCCCACTTTTGTCGCAAGCCCCATGGGGGCAGCTGCGATTAGGCTCTCCAGACGGGCCATTTTTGCGGCCTGCTCAATCTCTTCCTGCGAGGCATCTGGGCGGCCATAGGCGATGTTATAGGCCAAAGTGTCGTTGAACAGCACAACGTCCTGTGGGACGAGGCCAATGGCGGCGCGGACGCTTTCTTGCGTCACATCGCGCAAGTCTTGGCCATCAATGCGCACAGCCCCAGCCTGGGGGTCATAAAAGCGAAACAAAAGCCGCACAATGGTAGACTTGCCAGAGCCAGACGGGCCGACAATCGCCACTGTCTTGCCAGTAGGGATGGTGAAGGACACATCTGAGAGCCCCGCGTGGCGGCCATCATGCACAAAGGCGACGCGATCAAATTGCACCTCACCTTTACTGACGTGCAAGGCTGGCGCGCTTGGCTTATCGGCAATATCGGGCACTTCATCGAGCAGCGCATACATCGCTTCCATATCAATGGAGCTTTGTTTAATTTCGCGCCACGCAAAGCCCAGAATATTCAGCGGCCCATAGAGGTTCAGCATCACCAAGGTGACTGCGGCTATATCCCCTGCCCCCATCGTCCCGCGTGAGATCGCATAGCCGGCGGCGGCAACCATAGCCGCAAGGCCTAAGTTCTGGATAAAGCCTTGGGCGGCATTGAGGCCCTGTAAGGTCGCGTTGGACTGCACCGAAGCGCGGGCGTAGGTTCTAACCGCCTGATTATAGCGCTCTGTCTCTCGTGCTTCGGCAGCAAATGCTTTGACGGTTTCGAAATTCATCAAGGAATCGACTGCCCGACCTGTCGCTTCGCTATCGGCTTCATTCATGTCGCGGCGATATTGCAAGCGCCATTCGGTTATCGCCAAAGTGATAATCGTATAGACCACGACGGTCGATGCCGCGATCAAAGCAAAGAACCAGCCGTAGCGCACCCCGAGGACAACGGCTGCCATGACGAGCTCAATCAGGGTTGGCCCAATATTGAAGGCGACAAAGCGGGTGAGAAAGTCGATGGCGCGAACCCCGCGCTCAATCGTACGCCACACCGCCCCCGTGCGCTTGGATTGATGGAAGCGGATCCCGAGCGCATGGACATGGCCAAAGACCGCAACCCCTGCCCGCCTTTGGGCTTCCTCGCTGACTGGCTGGAAAATCGTATCGCGCAATTGCGGCGCGCCTGAGCCCAAAAAGCGCATTAAGGCCCATGCCCCTATCGCCATCAGAAACACACTGTCCCAAGACGGCTTGCTGCCATTACTGAGGCCATTGACCGCATCGGCAAGTACCAGAGGCGCACCGACGATGAAAACTTTGGAAATCAGGGTGAGGCCAAGCGCGAGCGCAACACG
>CALRLV020000062.1:0-10791 GCA_943368895.1 Ferrovibrio terrae | reverse complement strand
GCGGTCATCATTATACAAGGTGGACGGATCGTCGCTGAGCGCTATGGCACCGGATTTGATGAGAAATCCAAGCTGGTTTCATGGTCGATGGCTAAAAGCGTGACCTCCACCCTTGTCGGCATTGCGATGTTGGATGGCAAGCTCAAGCTCGACCAACCCTTGAACGACCCCTTGTGGGATGACGGTGACCCACGGCGCGACATCACCATTCGGCAGGCCTTGCATATGAGCGACGGTTTGCGCTGGCGTGAGGACGGCTATGCCGATCCGGTCTCGAATGATGCGGCCAAGATGTTGTTTGGCCCGGGGCGTGAAAACATCGTGGCCTATGTGGCCGATCGCCCGATAGAGTTTAAGCCTGGCGAGAAGTGGCGCTATTCCTCTGGGACGACCAATTTGATCTCCGCAGCGGTCGCTCGCGCAGTGTCACCGCGAAACCTGAAAGATCCAACAGGGGCCGAAGGCTATCGCAATTTTATGTATGAGCGGCTTTTCCGGCCCATCGGCATGAATAATGTGGCTGCTGAGTTTGATTTGTCGGGCAATTTCTATGCATCGTCTCTCATGCATGCCACCGCTCAAGACTGGGCCCGCTTTGGCTTTCTTCATCTCCGTGACGGCGTCTGGGACGGCAAACGCATTCTACCAGAGGGGTATGTCGACTTTTTGCGGACGCCAACAACGGCAGACGGAACCCCCGGCTATGGCGCGCATTGGTGGCTGAGCCTGCCCAATAAGCAGGGCACCCTCAAGAACGGCCCCTATGATTCGTTTGAGGCACATGGCTTCCAGGGTCAGTGGATCGGGGTGATTCCCTCCAAGGATCTGGTGATCGTGCGCCTGGGCCTCATGACGGACGAATCAGGTTGGGACACCCTGGATGCTTGGCTGCAACCAATTGTGGATGCCTTCCCGACTGTCGCCCAGCCCTAGGGCTCACTGATACCCCAAAAAAGCGACTAGAATCGCCAAATTCCTCTTCATCTTCATGAAGAATTCCTGCCGGCTGTCTGGCTGCGTTAATCAGTCATTAACTGAAAAATACATTTTGCGTGAAAAACCCCATTGACCGCCGCTGCAAGCCACATCCACTATATATGGTGTCTTGCTCTGGGGGCGGGCGCAAATTCTAGGCAGAACGCCGAATCATCCCAATCTGCGCAAACATGTGAGTCGCGCGAACGAACTTGTGTGCACCGCCACATTTAGGGCTGTTCAAAGGTTAGGGAATCGGGTGTTCTGAACGGCTGACGGGCCGGTAACGATTTGGGAGCAGGAAGAATGAACGGGAATGATGCAGCTACCGCTAATGCCATTGAAGCTGTCGCCAGCGCAGCACCGGCACTTGCGCGCCGTGCCGTCCATCGGGGTAAGCCTAAAGCCGTTCAGCTTCGGATCGTAGAAAGCGTCAAGGTTGACCGGTCGCGCGATGCGCTATTGACCGATTTCGGCAAAACCACGCTGGAAGATCGCTATTTGCTGCAGGGCGAAAGCTATCAGGATATGTTTGCCCGCGTCGCCACCGCCTATGCTGACGATATTGCTCACGCCCAGCGCCTCTATGATTATATTTCCAGATTGTGGTTCATGCCCGCAACACCTGTCCTCTCCAATGGCGGGGCAGAGCGTGGCTTGCCGATTTCCTGCTTCTTGAATTCGGTTGACGATAGCCTCGATGGTATCGTGCAGTCTTGGAATGAAAACGTTTGGCTAGCTTCCAATGGTGGCGGCATCGGCACCTATTGGGGTGGCGTGCGCTCGATCGGGGAGAAGATCGGGGCCAATGGCCACACCAGCGGTATCATTCCGTTCATTCGCGTGATGGATTCCTTGACGCTGGCGATCTCACAAGGCTCGCTGCGTCGCGGTTCGGCCGCTGTCTATCTCGATGTGCACCATCCGGAGATCGAAGAATTCCTCGAAATCCGCAAACCCTCTGGCGACTTCAACCGCAAGAGCTTGAACTTGCACCATGGCATCAACATCACCGATGAATTCATGGAAGCGGTTCGCAGCGATGGCGACTTCAGCCTGATCAGCCCCAAGACCAATGAGGTCGTGCGTACCGTAAAGGCGCGCAAGATTTGGCAGAAAATCTTGGATCTGCGCCTGCAAACGGGCGAGCCATACTTGCTGTTTGTCGACACTGTGAACAAGGCGATGCCAGCCCACCAGCGCAAGCTGGGCTTTAAGGTCCGTCAGTCCAATCTGTGCAGCGAGATCATGTTGCACACCGGCAAGGACCATTTGGGCAAAGACCGCACGGCTGTCTGCTGCCTCTCCTCGCTCAATGCTGAGACCTATATGGAGTGGAAGGACGATCCAAACTTCATCGAGGACATTTTCCGTTTCCTCGACAATGTGTTGGAAGACTTCATCCAGCGCGCACCAGATGAGATGGAGCGCGCAACCTATTCGGCCTTCCGGGAGCGTTCGGTCGGTTTGGGCATCATGGGCCTGCACTCCTTTTTGCAAGCCCAAGGTGTACCGTTTGAAAGCGCGATGGCGAAAAGCTGGAACATGCGGATCTTCAAGCAAGTTCGCCAAGCCGCTGACGCGGCCTCGGTGAAATTGGCGCAAGAGCGTGGGCCTTGTCCAGATGCCGCCGAGCAAGGCGTAATGGCCCGCTTCACGCACAAGCTGGCGATTGCCCCAACGGCGTCGATCTCAATCATTTGCGGTGGCACCAGTGCGGGCATTGAGCCAATTCCTGCCAATATCTACACCCATAAGACGTTGTCGGGTTCGTTCTCGGTCAAAAATCCGTATCTGGAGAAGCTCTTGGACACCAAGGGCCTCAATAATGATGCGACGTGGACGTCGATCCTTGAAAATGAAGGTTCGGTCCAGCATCTGGATTGCCTGAACGACCTCGAGAAGTCGGTTTACAAGACCGCCTTTGAACTGGATCAGCGATGGGTGATCGAACTTGCTGCAGATCGCACGCCCTATATCTGCCAAGGCCAAAGCCTCAATGTCTTTATTCCAGGCGACGTTGATAAGTGGGACTTGCACATGCTGCATTGGTCGGCTTGGGAAAAGGGCATCAAGAGCCTGTATTACTGCCGCTCTAAGTCCATTCAGCGCGCCCAAATCGCGGGCTCGGCCAATAAGGGCGACGACGTGGTGGATATGGAAAGCAGCGCGCCCACCAATTATGATGAGTGCTTGGCCTGCCAATAAGCGGCTTACACTCAGGGTCTTAAAAGCGGGTCTGCCCTTAACGGGCGGACCCGTTTGCTTGTCTGGTGGTTGCCATCTTTACCAACCAAAGGTAATTTGGTCTCAGGAGGGCAAGGTGAAAAGACTATTGAGCTTTGTCCTTATTGCCGTGGGCTCAGCTTTTCAGCCGACACCATCTGCCATATGTGGCTCAGGGTTGGACTTGCTTCCACCGAACATTGCCACGGCTCGATTGACCACAGCACTCTTTCTGAAGGACCTGGACTTTGATGGTCCGCCCCCGTTGAACCAAACTTATTTCCTACTTCATCGGGATTCCTCTTTTTTCGACGGCTTTTCTTTCGATCTCCGTCATGTAGGGTCCGCACTTGAGAAGTATAACCGTGATGTTTATCCGTTTTATAAGCTGCCCGCCCCCAATTTGCGCGATACCTCTGATATTCGAATAAAGTTCCGATCTGATTGGAACTCGGATAGGCCGCTTCCTTTTGAATTAAATAGACTTTTGGGGCGCTCGGAAGTTCGGATCGCTGGTGCGACGCGTGTCGTGAGGATTACTGCGACCCCTTCTTCGCAAGATCCTGATATAAGCTTTATTTGGTGTCGGGATGTTCCCTCGGGTTCATTACTACGGCGACCCTGCTCTGGGCTCGAACTGGACCCAGATTATCGGGCTGAACTCGAGAATCTATCGGGTCGGTCGATTTCGGCCTTTGTACTTGAGCGTACCTCCGGCAAGACAGTTGGTGATAGACGCGACAGATATTATGGCTATCAGCTCTGGGTTAAGCCATCAGGACAAGCAACCTGTAGCTTGATTAGTGATGGAAGCGAGGCCGATACCTTGGCCGCAGCGAATGCCTGCATGCGTCGTCGTTTGGATGTCGAGGCACCGCTTAGTGTTCGCTCTGGCACAATTCCGCTTACGAATCTGTCTGTGCGACCGTCCGGGCAATGTCATTAGCTGTATCGATTAGGCAGGCCCATCGAGGTCGGCTTCGGGCCAATTCCAATTAGGCCTCAACGCGTTGGATGATGACCCTGCCCCGCTATGTCAACCTTATTAATCCGCGCAAATCGCAAGAACGATCCCATCGGAAATTCTGTCCAGCTGCGTTGGGCGGTGTCGAGGCCTAAAGCCGCAGCAACATCAAAAACATAGTCCTGACAGCCAAAGGTCTTGCCCTTGTCGGGGCCGATCAGGCTGGGCCGCAGGCGATAGCGGTTTTCAGATCGCCAGCGCCGATCCACAGCGAGGGCTGCTTGATAGCGGGCCTCATCGACGCGGACATACACTTGCAAATGCCGCCACCAACCATCGTCCACCTTCATCAGGCCCGGCACAAAGTCCTGACCGGTGACTGTGCCCCACGGCAGGATCAGCGCTGCTGCCATCGCCTTAATCGCTTGGATTTGATCGTTCGCATAATAGCCGCTCTCATGCGAGCCGGGCTTTGCCAGCGGTGGGGTTTCCGGCCACTCCAGCCACAAATGGCCAATGAAGTCGCCCTTGGATGGAGTGGGCTTAGTCGCGATGATGGTGATGACGCGACCTGGCGCGGATTTGTTGGTCCGAAGATCGAGCGCGGCCGCTTGGGGCACGGGCTCAATCGGTGCGTAATAGGACCGCATCCAAGCTGCCACTACGAGGCCTAGGTTTAAGGCAACCCACGCCAAGATGGCCAGCAGAATCATTAAAATGATTTTGCCGCGCCGCGCCATGATTGCGCCTGCTGGCTTGTTTGTGGCAGTCTCGTGTAATGCGCTATTCAATTCGACCTGCCACGTTAGAGGATGCAGACTCTATTCAAGCAATCTATGCCCATCATGTCAAAACAGGCACGGGCACGTTTGAGTTGGAGCCACCCGATTTGGCAGAAATCCAAGCCCGTATGACCAAGATCGCCACGCGCGGCAGCCCTTGGTTGGTCGCCTGTGCCGAGGATGGACAGGTGATTGGCTATGCCTATGCCGGGGCGTTTCGGGAGCGGCCGGCTTATAATTGTACCGTGGAAGACTCGATTTACCTTGCGCCAGAAGCGGTAGGTCACGGTGTTGGACGGGCGCTCTTGGCTGAATTGATTTCTCGCTGTGGCCAGACTGGCTATACCCAAATGCTGGCGGTGATTGGCGATAGTGGCAATTTGGCGTCCATCGGCCTGCATCGGGCTATGGGATTTGAGGATGTCGGTGTGCTGCGCGATGTCGGGCATAAGTTTGGCCGTTATCTCGATGTGGTGATTTTGCAGAAAAGTCTGTGAACAAGTCGCCAGAAACGGGGAATCATTGTTTCGTGTTGGCACGATGTTGTTAAGCTGGTTTTAACTAAGCCCCGATCTATATATAGGGGCGCAGAGCACGAAACACACACGATATAGGGGCGATCAATGGCATTTGGAGATAATGGTACGGGCGTCGGGTTGGTGACACCTTCTCACAGTTACAAGCCATTTCGTTATCCTTGGGCCTATGAATTCTGGAAGCGCCAGCAGCAAGTTCACTGGTTGCCAGAAGAAGTACCGCTGGGCGAAGATTGCAAAGACTGGGCGACCCGTCTGAATGACAATGAGCGCAATCTTTTGACGCAAATTTTCCGCTTCTTCACCCAGTCGGATGTGGAAGTGAACGACAATTATATGGAGCGCTACGCCCGCGTCTTTAAGCCGACCGAAGTCAAGATGATGTTGTCGGCCTTCTCGAACATCGAGACCGTGCATATCGCCGCTTATGCGCTGCTGCTGGAAACGATCGGCATGCCCGATTCCGAATTCTCGGCCTTCATGGAATATGAAGCCATGCGCGACAAGCACACCTATATGCAGGACTTCGGCGTCGACACCGAAGAAGATGTGTTGCGCACCTTGGCCATGTTTGGCGGCTTTACCGAAGGCCTGCAGCTGTTTGCATCCTTTGCGATGCTGATGAACTTCCCCCGCTTCAACAAAATGAAGGGCATGGGCCAGATCGTGTCGTGGTCGGTTCGCGACGAAAGCTTGCATTGCGAAGGCATGGTAAAGTTGTTTCATACTTATGCCCGCGAGACCGGCAAGTTGTCGGCTTCAGTGAAGGACGATATCGTCGATTGCTGTAAGACGGTGGTGAAGCTGGAAGACAAATTCATCGATCTCGCTTTCGAAATGGGCCCTGTCCAAGGCATGGTTCCAGAAGATATCAAATCCTACATCCGCTACATCGCCGATTGGCGTTTGTCGCAGCTTGAGTTGCCGACCGTTTATGGCGTGACCGAACATCCGCTTCCTTGGCTCAGCCCGATGTTGAACGGGGTGGAGCATGCCAACTTCTTTGAAGCCCGTGCGACGGAATATTCCAAGGGTGCCACCAAGGGTGACTGGCATGGCGAAGAAGGTGTTTGGTCGATGTTTGATCGCATGCTGCAAAAACGCTCGTCCGAAGGCGCGCTCTAACGCCTGCCACTTGATCAATCGTGCCGCGCAAGCGGCACGAATTGCCTAGCCATTCCAAACTTTACCACCAAAATAGCCGAATTTATCAAAGATTTGGCTGGCACGCTTCTTGAAGTGAGACCATCAAATAGGATGGTCTCACATGCGTCTCGATCTAATCCCCGTTGACAGCTTAACCCGTATTGCTTGGGCGCTTGCTGATGCCCATGGCCAAGAGGCTTTGGGCGTTGCGGATCGCACCATTCATGAACTTGAAAGCGAAGGCTCCCCCGTTGTGGCCGATGCTTGGCGGGGCCTCCGTTCGGTGTTGGAAGACGTACTTGGAGGCCGACTAGGCCGCGACACCCCAACCATCCACTAGCGCCAAATCCAGACCAATACTGCCGTAATCCCGATCAGGACGATGGCCTGCAGCCGGTAATTCTGCCACAAAGGCCGCGTGCGCAGATGTTCGGTCTCTGCATCATAGTCCGCCTTGCGCCACATCAGGGTTTCAATCTGGGCGAGCTCTGGCGCAGGGGCGAGGAGAGAGCCCAAGACAGTTGCCACCAAGGCCACCGCAAAGATCACGACGGCTGCGATCAAGAAGTGCATGTTGATGGATTTTTCCATCGCAATAGCGATGAACAAATAGATGCCGCACAAGGTTCCCAACGTCAGGCCAATCTTGGCCCCGGTTGCATTTGCCCGCTTCCAGAACAGGCCCAAGACGAACAGCGCGACAATCGGCGGCACGGCATAGGCCAGCACAGCTTGAATATATTGCCACAGAGAGTCTGCATGCTTCTCGATCACGGGGATCCAAGCAATCGCCAACACCATCAGTACTAGGGTGGTGATCCGACCAATACGCACGAGGGCCGTCTGCGTCAGGTCTGGCGCGATTTTGCGGGCAAAATCCATGGTTACAAGGGTAGATGCCGAATTGAAGGTCGACGCGATAGACGACATGATAGCAGCCAAAAAGCCTGCGATCACGATCCCGACGACCCCAACCGGCAGGAGATCAAAAATCAAAGTCGGATAGACCATGTCGCCCTTAGACAGGTCGGGATAGATCAAAATTGCGGCCGTGCCAGGAAGCACCATCAAGAAGAGGATTGGCAGCTTCAAGACGCCGGCAAACAAACTGCCCCAGCGCCCATGATCGAGGGTTTTGGCGCTCATCACCCGTTGCGCCATGAATTGGTTGGTACACCAGAAGTAAAAGCCTAAAAGCGGCACACCCGTGATCAGCCCGAACCATGGCACACCTTGATCGTCATTGGGGCGGATCAGGCTTAGTTTCTCTGGGTCGACTTGGCTCATGACCGTGTGCCAGCCACCAGCCTTCTCAAACGAGAAATAGGCGATGAAGACGGATGCACCCAGCAGCAGGATCGTCTGGACCACTTCAGTCACCATCACCGCGCGCAGACCGCCCAAAGCCGTATACAGCCCTGCCGTGACCGCGAGAATGGCCGCAATCTCCCAAAGCTCAAGGCCGGGGAACAGGAGTTTGAATAGGATCGCGCCACCAAATAGGGTCGCAGCCGTATCAACAACGATATTGAGGAAGATAGTCAGGCCCGAGAAATAGAGCCGGATGGAGCTGGAATACCGTCGCTCTAGAAATTCTGGCATCGTGTAAACTTGGCTGCGGAGAACGGCGGGCAACACAAATACGCAATAGATCGCCAGAATGACGGTCGCCATCCATTCGTAATTGAAAACCGAAATGCCGATCGTATAGGCAGCACCAGCTAGGCCGATCAGGGTAGTCGCAGAGATGTTGGAGCCGATGAGAGCCAGGCCAATGGTTGGCCAAGTAGCGGAGCGTGAAGCGAGGAAATAATCCTTAGCGTCTGTCTGCCCACGGGAAGCTATGAGCCCCAAGAGGATAATGCCCACCATGTAGCCGATGACGATGATCCAGTCCAAGCTCGCCATCGATGCTTGCAGCGTGTCCATGTCTCTTCCCCCAGATTTGACGGGTTATCTGCGCAACCGCTTGATCACGCTAATGTGACCACCCCCGTTCGACAACCAGTACAATGAGAGTTTTCACAGCAAAGGAGCGCACCAGCACGGCCGTTTGCGCATGGCTTGACCCGATTGCGAACTTCAACCGATACTTGCCCTCATTCGGGGTCAATGCGCGCGACGCGGGAGACGATCACACAATGCTAGACTCCTTGGTTGCAGATCAGCCCTTGTGGCTAGTGTGGCTGATCTTGCTGGTCAGTCTGGTAGTTTTTGAATTCTTGGGGCGGGCGCTGCGCCAGTTTCTGCGCCGGCGGGCTGGGGCCATTGCCGAGGGTGACGCGGATGGGGTCGACTATTTGCTCTCCAGCGTCTTTGCCCTGCTGGGCCTCTTGATCGCTTTTACCTTTGGCATGGCTTTGGATCGTTATGAATCACGGCGTGATTTGGTCGTGCAGGAGGCAAATGCCATCGGGACTGCTCATATTCGTACCGCCTTTGCTACCGAACCCCTGCAGACCCAATTGCGCCAGCAGCTAGAGGCTTATGCCAAGACGCGCTTGGCTTACGGTCAAGCGGCCTTTCACGACAAGCCGCCACTAGCCGCAAAATCTGAGCAACAGCGCGCAGCGCTTGCGACAACTGGCATCGCCGCCACACAAAGCGTCGCCTCTGCCCCAATGGGCCCTGCCGTGATGGCCAGCGTCAACGATGTCATCGATGTGGGCAGCGCACGCGAAGCCGTCAATCTTGCCAAAGTGCCAACCAGCGTGGTCGCAATGCTGGTCGGCTATGCCATCATCGCAGCCTTTGTGCTCGGTTATTCACAAGCCATGCCTAGCCTGGTTCAGCGCATTGGCAATGGCTTGCTATTCTTATTGTTGACCTTGTCCTTGGTCACCATCTTTGACCTAGACCGCCCGGCAACTGGCACCATCAAAGTCAGCCAGCAGCCGCTGGTCGACCTGATCCGCGGATTTAAGAATTAGAGCCTGGACTTTGTGCCCTTTACTTGACCTGACAGGCAATAAAGCCGAGTGGCGGCAACGAGACGGCTACAGAGCCAGGTGCCCTCGGGCCCGTCGGGCATTGGCCATAAAGCGCGGTGAGTGACTTTGCCTTTGTGTCCAATTCTACATGCGTATTAAGCGGGGTTAGGGCGGTATTGAATACCAAGAGGACTTCTTCCCCAGAGTCTGGATCATGTCGCGAAATCGCAAATAATCCCGGTGCATCAGCGTAGTTGCGCACCTTTTGCGTGCCTCGACGCAAGGCTGGATGGGTGCGTCGTAGGGCGGAAAGCTCTGCAATAAAACGATATAGGGGATGGGTTTGATTGAAATTGGCAACCGCATTGGTTGCCTCGGTGCCTAATAAGCGATTGTCATTATAAGCCGCGACTTGGGATGCAAATAAGGGTTCGCGTGCATCCTTGTCCCAACCATCACCCACAAAGCCTTGCTCATCACCTGCATACAGTGTCGGCACACCGCGCAGTGTCATCATGAAAGCATGGGCGAGTTTTACCCGCGCCAAAAGTTCTGTGTCGGAGACATGTGGCAAAGCCGTTCGAATATAGAAGCCTAGCCGCCCGTGATCATGGCTCGAGATAAAGGTCGGCTGTTGGCGGGCGGTGGCCTCGCCATTGGGATAGAGCGGGTCCTGGAAGAAGAGCTCCCATAATTTGTTAGTCCCCGCACTGCCCGAGACGGCGTCGAGCACTGCGCGACGAAAGGCAAAGTCGATGGTGGCAGGAAATCCATCAACGCGTGTGTGCAAAGCAAGCTTGCCCGGTTCCAGCTCCACGCTGCCAATTTCTGCGAAAATATGAAAATTCTCAATGCCCTTTGCCTTAGCTCGGGCCAACATAGCCGGCACAAAGGCTTGCCAGAACTCGGGATTGACGTGGCGGGCCGTGTCCACACGGAATCCGTCAATCCCAAAATCATCGATCCATTTTCCATAAATGTCGATCATACCCTGAATGACGCGCGGGTTCTCGGTCATGAGATCATCTAGGCCCGAAAAGTCACCCATTGTCGCGGATTCGTTCCAATAAGTCGTGTCGCCGCGATTATGATAGAAGATCGGATCGTTAAGCCACGCAGGAACTTTGCTTTGGGCTTCAGCTGGCGGCACCACAACGGTGTAAGCATAAGAAGTGTCGGTCAATTTGGCGAAATTCGACAGCGTCTGAACGCCATCTCCTTCAAATCCAGTA
>CALRLV020000061.1:0-10800 GCA_943368895.1 Ferrovibrio terrae | reverse complement strand
AAGGGATATTACCCATGACAAACCCCACCCGCACGGCCTTGCTCCATGGCATGTTTGAACATCTGGCGACGCCCCCAGATGCCGCGGACCCGATTGAAGCAGCCCGCAAGCATGCAGATTCCTACGGCCGTGGCGAAATAGGTGCAGGCTTGGCCCTGTGCAGGCGGGAATCAGTCTTAATCGGCCAGAATTCCGGCGAATGGCTGATCCCACCTAATGCGATTCCCGGTCATCGCTTGGTGCATCTACATGGAGGGGGATGGATTGCAGGGTCCCTTGTGAGCCATCGGGCGATGTTGGCCGAAATGGCGATGGCGACCAAAGCAGCGGTGTTAGCGATCGATTATAGGCTCGCACCAGAGGCACCCTTCCCCTCGGGCTTAATAGATTGCGTCGCAGCCATCGCCTTTGCGGCCGAGACGGGTCCAGAGGGGAAGACACGGGCTGAGCGACTATATGTGTCAGGCGATTCTGCTGGTGGGAATCTGGCTGCGGCGAGTGTTATTCAGATCGGTCGAACAGGGGGGCGCCTGCCGGATCGAGTGGTATTGATGAGCCCCTTTTTGGCGACATCTGCCTTACCATCGCGCTTGGAATGCCCCACGCGGGATCCAATCGTGAGCATCGAGGGCATGCAACATGTTCGCAGCGTCTATGCTGCCTCTGCCGCGCCAAATGATGCCTTGGTTGAACCACTCATGGCCAAATCCTCAGAGCTAGCCCTGTTTCCGCCGACCTTGATACAAGTCAGCAGTGCGGAAACTTTGCGGGACCAAGCCATAGCCTTTGCAGATGCGCTTTGGGCAGCAGATGTTGAAGCACGCTTAAGCATCTGGCCAGGCTTGCCCCATGTCTGGCAGGTTTTCGTTGCGTCGAGTTCGGACGCGCGCGGAGCCCTAACTGAAGCCGCGCTGTTTTTGGCGGCAAACTGACACCCAACCCTCGCTTCGTACAGCCTATCGCTCTACATAGAGGCCATGAGCGAAGATCGTGAACGAAATCGTTTAAGTGGCCGACTGAGCCGGGTGGCCCGTGTTGGCGTCAACATGGGTGCGGCTGCAGCCACCTTTGGAGCCCAAAGGCTGGTGGGCGGCAGTGATGCCGATAAGACCATAGCTATTGCGTTGCGCCAAGCCCTCGGCAAAACGCGCGGCCCATTGATGAAGGTGGCGCAAATTCTGGCCACGATTCCCGACTTCCTGCCCCCCGAATATTCCGAAGAGCTTGCTGCCCTGCAGTCGAACGCGCCTTCCATGGGTTGGCCCTTTGTTAAACGGCGGATGCGCACCGAATTAGGCCCCGACTGGGAGAGCCGCTTTGCGAGCTTTGAGCGCGAAGCTGCACACGCTGCCTCTCTCGGCCAAGTCCATCGCGCCACGCTGCATGATGGCCGCTTGGTCGCGTGCAAACTGCAATATCCAGATATGGCAAGCGCAGTAGAATCCGACGTGGCACAGTTGAAGTCCCTGCTTGGCCTGTTTCGGACTTTTGAGAAATCCCTCGACCCAAGTGAAGCGGTTGAAGAAGTGACGGACCGATTGCGCGAGGAACTCGACTACACGCGTGAGCGCCAGCATATGCGGCTGTATGGCGATCTGTTGGGGGAACAGCCCGACATCGCCTGCCCCGAGCCCATTGATGACTTATCGACTGGCCGGCTTCTCACCATGACGTGGCTCGACGGCGCGCCGCTTTTGACCTTTAAGGACGCCCCACAAGAGGAACGAGATCGGATTGCCACCTTGTTGTTCAAAGCTTGGTGGGTGCCGATGATGGCCACAGGTGTCATCCATGGCGATCCGCATTTAGGCAATTATTCTCTGACGCCCAGCGCCAACCGGCTCAACCTTCTCGACTTTGGCTGTGTGCGCATTTTCCCACCGCGCTTTGTTGCGGGCGTGGTGCAACTCTATCTGTCGCTAGAGCGCGATGATTTTGAAGGCACCATGGCCGCTTATGAGATTTGGGGCTTCAAAGGACTAACGCGCAAATTGGCCGAAGTGCTGAACCTGTGGGCCCGTTTTATTTATGCGCCGCTTCTCGACAACCGCGTGCGCACCGTCGCAGACGGCGTCGCCCCGGGTGATTATGGGCGCAGAGAAGCGTTTGAAGTGCGCAATCTGTTGAAAGAACATGGTCCTGTGACCATCCCACGGGAGTTCGTCTTCATGGACCGCGCGGCCATCGGCCTAGGTGCTGCCTATCTGCATTTGGGTGCCAAGCTCAATTTCTACGAATTATTCCAGAACTCCATCGCTGGATTTAACGAAGCCGCCCTTGGCGCGCGACAAGATCAGGCCTTGCAACGCGTCGGTCTGCGCTGAAATCTGTCCGCGCTTGACGCAAGGTCACGGCTTGCCCAAGGGCGCGCCTTAGGCCAAGTCGGATGTATGACAGAGGCCAGCCCCCAAAATCTTGTTCGTTCAGAATTGTCGTCCGTCCCCGAAGTCGCCGAGGGCAGCCGCGATAAGGGGCCTTTGGAGGCCTATGGTGGCGAACGTCCGCTCTATCCGGCGTGGGCATTGAACGCCATTGCGCAAACGCCAGAGGTCAAGCACTTTCCCGTCGAAGGAGCCAAACTGGAACTGCTGATGTGGGGAACAATCGGGAACCCTGGCGTCTTGTTGCTCCATGGCAATGGTGCGCATGCGGGCTGGTGGAGCTTTATTGCCCCATTCCTTGCCAAGTCTGGCTATCGCGTCGCCGCACTCTCCTTTTCGGGCATGGGCGGATCAGACTGGCGTGAAACCTACACAATGGATTTGTTCGCCGATGAGGTTTTGGGAGCTTGCGAAGAAGCAGAGCTCGCTGCAAGCGGCCGCGCTCCAGTCATTGTTGCCCATTCCTTTGGGGGCGTTCCTGCCATTTACACCGCATTGAAGGCCGCTGACCGTGTGGGCGGGCTAATCTTGCTGGACAGCCCTATTGAGCCGCCCGGCGAAGAGTGGAAGGGGCCGCCCAAGCGCACAGCCCCTAATCGTGTTTATGCCACACTCAATGACGGCTTGGCGCGCTTCCGCTTGGCTCCGCCCCAACCGTGCGAGAACCACTGGGCCTTGGACCATATCGCACGCGGATCGCTCAAACAGGTCGAGGGTGGCTGGACGTGGCAGTTTGACCCATTTTTGTGGAATAGCTTTGCCCCCATGATTATGTCTGAGCGCGCCAGCCGCCTTCAGGTGCCAACCATCGTTATGCGTGGTGGTAACTCATTTTTGATGGAAGATCGTATATTCACCTATATGAAGACGATTTTCCCTGAAGGTACAGGCTTTGTCACCATTCCAGAAGCACAGCATCACCTGCTTTTAGACCAGCCATTGGCAACCATTGCCGCATTGGAATCCAGTTTGGCTGGCATCTCTATCTTGCCTAAGACCCCGATGCGCGGCTAAGAGGGGCATAACGGAGAGTTCACATGGCCAGCCACGACGATCACTATACCCACGGCGAAATGGAAATCGCGGAGCAATCTGCTATGTACCAATCGTTTTTGGTTGCGAGCCAATGGGGCTGTGTCCTGATTGCGGCCATGGTTGCCTGTATGGCTTTGATCTGGGGCGCTGACGTGCCTTGGTTGCAAGCTGTTTTGGGCTGTGGCGCTTTGTCTGTTGTGGCAGGCCTCGGCATGAAGATGGGCAGCGCCTTCACGATTACGTCGGTTTTGATCACAATCATCGGCCTGATCTCTGGTGGTATCTCGACCGTCGTCGGCATGTTCATCTAAAGCGACTTACGCGCCGAAGGGCCAGTCGCCAACACGTGCTACGGGGTCACGCAAAAACCCCGTTCCAATGCAGGTTAAGGACTGGCCTTTTGGTCAGAACCGGTTTTAAGTCCGACCGAAGCCATGGAGCCGTGTATTGGCCAAAGTACAGATTGAAATAAATGGACGTCGGTATGCGATTGGCTGTGACGAAGGCCAAGAAGAGCATGTCATGCGTCTGGCCCGCTATTTCGACGAGCATGTAAAGCGGCTGGCCAGTTCTGTCGGACAAATTGGCGATCAGCGGCTTTTCTTAATGGGCGCTTTGATTGTCGCTGATGAAATGCACGATTTGAAGGTCCGTCTCGACAAAGCCGAAGCTGAAATCGCGCGGCTAAGTGATGTGCGCGCACAAGCAGCCCAAGCGGCGCAAGACCCATCACCAGTCACGGCTCTTGATGGTGCCGCAGGTCGTCTAGAAGCGCTAGCTGCGCGTTTAGAGCAGGCTTAATCCCTCCGGGCCCATTGCCTCGCGCAATAGGCTATCGCCGGCTGCTTCTTCCAAGATGTTTTCAAGCGCCTGTCCATTCACCGGCACCTTGCCAATTTCCAGCATCAACGGCACCGCAAAGGGTGAGATTCGGTCGAGCTTTTGGTGGCGAACCTGCCCGACAATTCGCGCCAGGCATTCCGACAGCCGCCGAATATCCAAAAGCCCCTCGCCGGCCTCAGCGCGTGCGGCTTCCAGCAAGACATGGTCAGGTTGATGGCGACGCAGCACGTCAAAGATTAAGTCCGACGAAAAGGTGACCTGCCGCCCGGTCTTGGTTTTGCCGACTTGGTTCTGCTCGATCAGGCCGGCAATGACCGCGCAAGTCCGAAACGTCCGTTTCATTAGGACACTTTCTTCCAGCCACTCTTCGAGGTCATCCCCAAGCATATCTTGATCAAACAGCTGATCCATATCCACGCGGGCCATATCTTTTTGTCCCCACACGGAGATTGCATAATCGTTGGCGACAAAGCCCAAGGGATCCAAGCCCAGCCTTTCAAGCCGCCGGGTCAACAACATGCCGAGGGTCTGGTGCGCGAGGCGGCCCTCAAACGGATAGCAGGCTAAATGGAAGCGATTACCGCGCGGAAATGTTTCCACGAGAATTTCACCCTCTTGGGGTATTACCGAAAAGTAACTTTGCATATGCAGCCATTCCTGTAACTGGGGATGCAGGTTTGGCCAATAGCTCTTGTTTGCGATCATGGTGCGGACACGGGTAGCCAAATAGGTGGATAGCGGGAATTTTCCGCCCGCCCAAGACGGCACCTTTGGCGATTGATCATGCGCTTTGCTGACCAGACAATCCGTGCCAGACACGCCCTCAAACCGCCTGACTTCACCTGCGAACAGAAATGTATCGCGCGGCGACAAGCCATCGACGAAATATTCCTCAATCTCACCGACGACGCGACCACCGATCAAGGTATTGCCGCCGGACGGCGTGCCGTGGCGACGCGAGCGATTGGCGGAGACCTGACGAACCTTCAAAACCGGCTCCGCCACGATCGACCCGACATTCATCCGCCAAGCCCGTGCAGCATCCCGATTACGACATAAAAGGCGGCCTTCGCTGTCGCGGATTAAGCGCGCAAAGCGGTCATAGGACTTAAGCGCATAACCGCCGTCGGTCACAAAGCCTAAAACCCGGTCAAATTGCTCACGCGGCAATAGATGATATGGGCCAGCCGACGTCACTTCCCGAAAGAGGTCATCGGCATGAAACGGCGCACCAACAGCACAGCCCATAATATGCTGCGCCAAGATATCGATCGCGCCACGACGGGGAACCGGACCATCAAGATGCTGCGCTAAGACCGCATCGCGGGCGGCTTGGCATTCAAGCATTTCAAAGCGGTTGGTTGGAACAAGAACTGCCTTGGAAACTTCATCCAGCCGGTGGTTCGAACGTCCAATCCGTTGGATTAGGCGCGAAGAGCCTTTTGGTGCCCCCATCTGGATGACGAGATCGACATTGCCCCAATCAATCCCGAGGTCCAAGGTTGAGGTACAGACGATGGCGCGCAGGCGACCTTGCGCCATGGCTTCTTCAACCCTGCGGCGTTGCGAAACATCGAGTGAGCCATGATGCAGCGCAATGGGAAGATTGGCTTCGTTGATCTTCCAAAGTTCTTGAAAGGCTAATTCTGCCTGAAAACGGGTGTTTACAAAGACCAAGGCCATCTGGGTCTGTTCAATGGCTTGATACACCTCTTGCATCGCGTGGCGGCCCGTATGCCCGGCCCAAGGAACGCGTTCAGCAGACAAAAGCATCGTGATGTCGGGCGTCGTGCCCTTTGGGCCGCGCACGATACGCGCATGACGGGCCTCAAAACCCGCCTGTGGCGCGATCCACTGCGCTAGTGCTGCCTCATCGGCGACCGTGGCAGACAAGCCCGTGCGCCGCGCAGATGGGGCAAAGCGCTGGAGTGCTGCCATACCGAGTGCTAGGAGATCGCCTCGCTTGGTTGGGGCCAAAGCATGAGCCTCGTCAATAATGATGCGTTTAAGCCCCTGAAAAATGTTGGGTGCATCCGGCATACCGACGAATAGAGCAACCTGTTCGGGTGTGGTCAGCAGCAGGTCTGGCGGGTCATAACGCTGGCGCTGACGCTTCGTGGCAGGTGTGTCGCCGGTGCGCGTCTCAACGCGAACTGGCAATCCCATCTCGCTGATCGGGGCCATCAGATTGCGCTCGACATCCACGGCCAGTGCCTTGAGCGGCGAGATGTAAAGCGTGTGCAGACCGCGTGACTGGTCGCTACCTTCGGCTAAATCAATCAGGCTGGGTAGAAAGCCCGCCAAGGTCTTGCCGGCCCCTGTGGGCGCAATCAGGAGGCTATGCTCTCCGGCTTGATCGGCGGTCAAAAGCTCTAACTGATGGGCGCGCGGGGTCCAATTGCGGCGCGCAAACCACGTCTGAAAAGCCAAAGGTAAGGACGAGGCACTCATGGCTTCGTGTGGGGTTCCTCGCCATCGGACGACTTGCGCCCCATGGCCAAGATTTGTCCTAGGACCGAGTTGGTCTGGACCGGACCAAAGCCGACCTTGTCTTCCCGTGGAACAGCTGGACGTCGCGCAGTTCGCCACAACACCCAAGGCACCATGATCGCAGATACCACACCAGCCTGCCAAAAGATCGACAAAGCACTGCCCGTCACCTCCACCAAGAGACCGCCGATGGCAGGGCCGACGATGGTGCCCCCTGCCCAAACAAACAGCAGGCCAGAGCTGGCGGCCGGTAATTCAGCGCGGGGGGTCCGGTCTCCCAAATGGGCAACGGCGATGCCGTAGTAAGACAAAGCCCCTGCCCCCCAAATGCCAAATAGGATCGTATTAAGTGTGAGTGAAAGTTCTGCCCCGATTGTCGCCAGAACAAAGGCCGCAATTGCTGGGACGCCGATCAAGGTAGCCAAAACGATGCGACGGTCCATCCTGTCGGACAATCGACCCGCATGCCACTGTACTAAGAGCGAGCCGATCCAAGCCGCTGCTTGGAAAGTCGCTGCAGCCTGCGGTCCACCCCGCTCACTCGCATAGAGTGGGGCGAGCGACAGGACTGCTCCATTGACGAGGCCTGAGCCAATCGCCGCAACAAAAGCTGCTGGGGCGAGCTTAAATAGTCGTGAGGGCAACATGCGCAGAACCGTCGCGGGCGGCGGCGGCGTTGTGTCGGCAATGGAAATCGGAACCAAGGACAGGGCAAGAAAAGCTGCTGCAGCCATAATTGGCCCTGCCGCATTTGGCTCAGGATGGGTAAAGCCGATTATGAAGGGCCCGGAAACCAGCCCCAATTTGGTGCACAGCATATAAAAGCCTGTCACATCGCCACGACGGGCATTGGGGATGGCAGAGGCCATCCAACCTTCTGCCGCCGCAAACATCACCGCAATTGCAGCCCCCGCCAACAGACGGCTAATCGCCCAAGCCCAAGCAGAATCGCTGGCATAGAGCAAAAGGGTCGTGACACAGGCAATGGATGCCGCCGCCGCATAGCTGCGAATGGCCCCAATCGCCCGCAGCATATTGGGCGCAAACCAAGCCCCCGCCAAAAAGCCGAGACCATAGGCGGAGGCAACCAAGCCAATTTGGCTGCCTGTGAACTGGAGCGCTTGCATCTGAAGCGGCAACCAGACGCTCAACAAGCCACCCGCAATCTGAAGCAGTGTCTGCCCCCCGATCAGAGAGGCGACATCGCGCATCGGATTGCCCCTTGGGGTTCCTGAAGGCAGGGAGACCGGATCGCTCATCAGGTCACGATAGGCCGTGATGGCGCTCAGGGCCAGAATAATTCCACACCAAGACAGGGCTTTGTTCACATCCTGGCAAGGTAGGATCAGGCAGAATGGGGTTTGGAGTTAGCTGATGCGATTGTCGTTACCAATGCCCTTTCATGCCCGCCCCAGCGCCGCAGTCTTGACAGCAGTGCTGGTAGCTTTGTTGTTCGGCATGCCGGTGGAGGCGAAGCCTAAGAAGCCCACGGGCCTTCGCGGCGGGACTTCCTCGGTTACGACACCCGCAAATCCAGCACAGGCATGGCTGGGCCAATCGGTTTGGCGGGCGACGTCGTGCGATAAGAAAGAAAACTTCCAGACCTTTAGCTTCAGTCCAGCGTCGCAGGTCGAAGTCGGCTCTGGTAAAAAGGGCGATGGTGAGAAGCTCGAATTGCTCCGGGTTGGTACGAGCGCCGATGGCCTCATCGAAATTGAGACCCGCGTTTGCGCGCCCGTCGGCTGCAACCAGACCGTTGAGCGCTATAAAAAGATCGGCCCCAACCAGATGCAGGAATGGCACTTTGAAGGTCGCCTGCCAGAGCATCAGCCCTATGTATTGGTACGGGATGGACAAGCCGTTGATGGCTCTGGCCCTGGTCGCCTGTTCAACCGCTGCCCGAATTAGGGCCGGGTCTGGCCTGAACCACGCACGACATATTTGTAGGTTGTAAGGCCCTCGGCCCCAACCGGACCGCGCGCGTGCAGACGACCTGTGCCAATGCCGATCTCACCACCAAAGCCAAATTCGCCACCATCCGCATATTGGGTGGAGGCATTGACCAGAACGATGGCGCTATCGACTTCATGCAAGAAGCGCTCTGCCGCAGCTTGATCTTCGGTCACGATACAATCTGTGTGGCCAGAGCCATAGCGCGCAATATGATCTACCGCCGCTTCAATCCCCGGCACCACAGCAACGGACAGGATGGGGGCCAGATATTCGGTGCGCCAATCTTCCTCGGTTGCCTGTGCCATTGGCACAATCGCTTGGGCAGCCGCATCGCCGCGTAACTCGCAACCCTTCGCCATCAAGGCCTCGGCAATTGGTGGTAAAAGCGTTTGCGCCACGGCCTGATCGATCAAAAGTGTCTCCGTTGATCCACAGACACCCGTGCGGCGCAATTTGGCATTCACGATCAATGCGATGGCCTTTTCTGGGTCCGCACCAGCTTGGACATAGGTATGGCAGATGCCTTCCAAATGGCTCAACACCGGCACGCGGGCTTCTGACTGCACCCGGGCGACGAGGCTTTTGCCGCCACGGGGAATGATCATGTCGATGGTGCCATTGAGGCCGGTTAGCATGGCCCCAACGGCTGCCCGATCGGTTATGCCGACCAGCTGGATCGCATCTTCAGGCAAGCCCGCCTCTACCATTCCTGCACGCAAGGCTTTGGTGATTTCGGTTGAGCTGCCAATCGCATCAGAACCGCCCCGAAGGATGACGCAGTTCCCAGAGCGCAGACATAAGGCACCCGCATCGGCGGTCACATTGGGACGGCTCTCATAAATAATGCCAATCACGCCAATCGGAATGCGCACGCGCTGCATATGCAAGCCGTTTGGCCGCGTCCAATCCTTCATGACCTCACCCAATTGATCGGGCTGGCCCGCGACATCTTCGACGGCTGCTGCCATGGCTTCCAATCGAGCGTGGTCCAACTTGAGACGATCCAGCATGGAGGGTGACAGGCCTTCGGCTTTGCTACGGGCCATATCCACGTCATTAGCGGCTAGAATGGCCGGTGCAGCGGCGCGAATGTGCCGCGCCATTGCGCTAAGAGCTGCTGAGCGGGCATCAGCACTGGCTTCACGCACGGCCTTGGCCGCCGCGCGGGCGCGGGCACCCATGGCCAGCATCAGGGCTTCAGGTGTCTGTGGGGTGTGGACATGACTATTCATGCCGCCAAAATGCCTGCAACCACTGGCAAAGACAAGGAGGCGGATCGCGCTTTGTCCGCGATTCCCTCTACGAGCCGCCCTAGGCCTAGGATTGATAATTGGTTAGAGCACAGAAATAAGGAACAACCCATGGCGCCTGTTACTCTTGGCGAGATCGCCTTCATCGAAGCCAATGGCCAGCGCTTTGAAACCCTGATCGCCGGCAAAGGCGGAAGAAAGCTTGCGGTGCTGTTGCACGGCTTTCCGGAGTCTCATCATTCATGGCGCTTCCAAATTCCACTTCTGGTGAAGCTCGGCTATGAGGTTTGGGCACCCAATCTGCGGGGCTATGGCCAAAGCTCCAAGCCACCCCACATGCGCGATTATGCCATCGAGCAGCTGATGGAGGATGTCGCGCAGCTCATAGATCAAGCATGCAAAGGGCGACCTGTGACGCTGATCGCCCATGATTGGGGGGCTATCATTGCCTGGGCATTCGCGGCCACAAACCTGCGGCCGCTCGAGCGCCTCGTGATCCTGAATGTGCCCCATCCGGCCCGATTGGCCGAAGGCCTGCGAACTTGGCGACAGTTGAAGAAGAGTTGGTATGTCTTCTTCTTCCAGCTTCCCTGGTTACCCGAAAAGCTTATGAGAGCCGGCGGCGCACGGGCAATCGGCCGGGCCTTTAGCGCACTCGCCTTAGACCAAACCAACTTTGGTCCAGAAACACTTCAGGTCTATCGAGACAATGCCCTGATCCCGGGCGCGCTAACAGCAATGGTCAATTATTATCGGGCCGCCGCTCAGACAACAGGCTTTTCGAATTTCGCGCGGGACAAGGTTGCCGCCATCACAGTGCCTACTTTGATGATTTGGGGTGAAGAGGA
>CALRLV020000060.1:0-10945 GCA_943368895.1 Ferrovibrio terrae | reverse complement strand
CGATCTTGCCGCCCTTCTGACCAATCTTGAACCGCGCGACGTTTTGTTTATCGACGAAATCCATCGTCTGCCCGCAGCGGTTGAAGAAATTCTCTATCCGGCGATGGAAGATTACGCACTTGATCTGGTGATCGGCGAAGGCCCCTCAGCGCGGTCAATCCGCATTGATCTATCGCCCTTCACCTTAGTTGGAGCAACAACCCGCGCAGGCCTGTTATCGACGCCTCTGCGCGACCGATTTGGGATCGTGTCGCGCCTCGATTTTTATAGCGTGGCAGACCTAGAATTGATCCTGCGGCGCGCTGCAGGCAAGCTGGGTGCGCCATTGACCCCCGATGGGGCCACCGAAATTGCGCGTCGCGCCCGTGGCACGCCCCGGATCGCCGTGCGCCTGTTACGGCGGGTGCGTGACTTTGCCGATGCCTTGGGTAGTCCCCTCGATGCCCAAACCGCTGCCCATGGGCTTGCCCGTCTGGATATCGATCCTGACGGTCTTGATATGCTCGACCGCCGCTACCTGCGTGCCTTGGTGGAGACTTATGGCGGTGGGCCTGTTGGTGTGGAAACCCTTGCTGCTGCCATCTCGGAAGCGCGCGACGGGGTAGAAGATGTGATTGAGCCTTATTTGATGCAGCAGGGCTTTATTATGCGCACGCCGCGTGGCCGTGTGGCCGCAGCCCGGGCCTATCAGCTTTTTGGCCTGCCAGAGCCCAAAGCCCCACCTCAACCAGGCCTGTTTGACGATTCAGCGCGCTAAATCACGCCTGCCTTTTTCAGCGTGTCGATCTTATCGGCATCATAGCCGAGCATGTCGGTGAGGACTTCGCTGGTATGGCTGCCCAGTTCTGGCCCTGTCCAGCGCACGTTGCCTGGTGTGCTCGATAGTTTCGGAAAGACGTTTGGCATCGGGAACGGCCCCAGCTCTGGATGCTCGACCGTCACGATTGCTTCGCGCGCCGCAAAGTGTGGGTCGGCCAACATGTCTGGTGCGCGATAGATTCGACCACATGGCACGCCATGGGCCTCGCACACGGCCTCTAAGTCGGCGCATGTCATCTGTATGCTCCACGAACTCACCAAAGCATCTAATTCGGCTTGGTTTTCACCACGCGCGACATGGGTCAAGAAGCGCGGATCATCGGCAAGTTCAGCTTGGCCCATAGCTTCTGCCAAACGCCGCCAAACGGTGTCTTGATTGGCAGCAAGGATCAACATTCCATCGCTGGCAGGATAAATATTGGACGGGGCGATTTTCGGCAGAAAGGAACCCGTTCGCTCGCGGATATAGCCGCCGAAATGATAGTCGGGCACGAGGCTTTCCATCATGGCAAAGCAGGCTTCATAAATCGCAGAATCGACAATCTGGCCGCGCCCCGTATTGCGACGGTGCTCCAGTGCTGCCAGTGCGCCAATGGCCGCATAAGTCGCGGCCAAACTGTCACCGATAGAGATTCCTGCCCGCGACGGCATGCGGTCGGGCTCTCCCATAACATAGCGCAGGCCACCCATGGCCTCGCCCACACTGGCATAGCCCGCTTTGGGACTATTGGGTCCGGTTTGGCCATAGCCGGACACGCGGATCATGATCAGACCGGGATTAATGGTCGACAAAACATCATAGCCGAGACCCCATTTCTCCAGCGTGCCGGGGCGAAAATTCTCCAAAAGAAAGTCGGCCTGCTTGATGAGGTCTTTTAAAACCGCTTGACCTTCGGCCTGTCGTAAATCCAGCGTGATGCACTTCTTATTGCGCGCAACAATGGGGAACCAAACGCCATGGCCATCTTTTTTCACCGTCCCCCATTCGCGCAAGGGGTCACCTTGGCCGGGAGGCTCGACCTTGATCACTTCTGCGCCGAGATCACCGAGGATTTGTCCGCAGAATGGTCCGGCTAACAGCACGCCTAATTCGATGACGCGCAAGCCTTTCAGGGGTCCAGTGGCTTCAGACATGGGAACCCTCACGCCACAGCGGAATGCGACGGGAAATTGCCAGCCTTGGTGACCATGGAAGGCAAAGGCCTGCCCATCACACCGGTCAGCCACTGACCGGCCTCGATCATCGCATCGAGGTCAATGCCCGTCGCGACACCAGAGCGGTGCAGCAAATAGAGCAAGTCCTCGGTCGGGATATTGCCGGTGGCCTTGGGCGCAAACGGGCAACCGCCAAGCCCGCCTAGACTGGAATCCAACGTCACCGCCCCTGCCTCAAACGCTGCCCACGCATTGGCGAGGCCCGTGTTGCGCGTATTGTGAAAATGCGCGCGGATGGGAATATCGCCGACCACTTCTTTGACGCGCTTAACTAAGGCCCTCACTTGGCTGGGCACGGCAACACCAATCGTATCGGCCAGCCCAATCTCGCGTGGGCCAGCTTTGGCCAAGGCCTCGGCCATAGAAACCACATGATCGGGATCCACTTCGCCTTCAAACGGACAGCCAAAGGCCGCAGAGATCGTCACTTGTCCCGACCGACCCGCCGCTTTGGCCATGCCGACAATCGCATTGGCGACTTGAATGCTCTCGGCGCTGGTTTGACCTTGGTTGCGCATGGCAAACGTGTCGCTCGCCACAGCCACGGCACCAAGTTCATGGACTTTGGTCAGAAGCGCACGCTCTGCGCCGCGTTCATTCAGCACAAGGCCAATATAGGTCACTTTATCGCTATCTGGCAGGGCCTCCATCACGGCCTCCGCATCGGCCATTTGGGGGACGCGGCGAGGATTCACGAAGCTGGCAGTCTCTATCCGGCGCACCCCGGCTGCAATGGCGGCCTGGATCAGCGCGACCTTTCTGTCCGTTGGCAATATGTCCGGCTCGTTCTGCAACCCGTCGCGCGCACCAACCTCAACAATTTCAACGCTATTCATTATCCTTACCCCATCGTGCGCTTTTATCTGTGTGCCGCCAAACTAAGCCTAAGCGTAGCTTAGGTCTATGGTTAGCTTCGCTGCTAGGGCAATTGGCCAACCTGTTTTAAAGGAAAGGGCACAAGGTCAAAGTGTTGCGAGAATAGCACCCGCGCTTCAATTCCGACGCTTCGAGCATACAGGCCACTTGCTTTTCACGACGAGAACGTGATTTTGACGTCAATCGAAGGATACTTAGAGATCCGTCATCACTGAGGGGATAAAATGCGTCATCTTTTACTTGGGTCCGCTGCGGCGGCCACACTTTTCTTTGCTATGGGCACAAGTGCATTTGCTCAGGCGGCTACCGAAGCAAAATCCGATGAAGGCGCTGAAGTCATCATCGTGACGGCACAAAAGCGCGTTCAAAACGTGCAGGAAGTGGCAGCAGCTGTTTCGGTTATCGGCGGGGAGCAAATTGCTCGTGCAGGTGGCTACAACATCGAAAGCGTGCAAACCCAAATCCCAACGCTGAACTTCCGTAAGGGCGGCACAAACCTGAACTCCTCACTGTTCTTGCGCGGCGTCGGCACGATCAATTTCTCCATCGCAGCAGAGCCTAGCGTCGCTGTGGTGCTGGACGGCGTTGTTTTGGCACGCGCCGGTGAAGCATTCGGGGACTTATCCGACATTCAGCGCATCGAAGTCTTGCGCGGACCTCAAGGTACTTTGTTCGGCAAGAACTCTTCCGCCGGTGTGGTCAACATCATCTCGCAAAGCCCAGGCCGCGTGCATAGCGGCGACATCCAAGTCACCGCAAACGACGGCAATGAATACAAGCTGCGCGCGTCGGTCGACATGCCATTCAGCGACAGCGTTCGTTCGCGCGTCACCGTTTTTGGTGGTTCCTATGATGGCAACATCACGAACCTGACCACGGGCAGCAAGATCAACGGCTATGAGCGTTATGGCGTTCGCGGCATCTTGGACATTGACGCCTCTGAAAGCTTGAAAGTACGCTTGATCGGTGACTACCGCAAAGCTGACGACAATTGCTGTGGTGAAGTTATCGGCACGGCCCCCTCGGGTGCCAACGGCGCTGCGCTTCTGTCGCTTCTGCCAGGCATCACCTTTGCAGGCGATGAAACCCGCGCTGTTCGCAACAACCTCGTCACCCGCACCGAAGAAGAGTCTTGGGGCGTATCGGCTCAAGCCGATTGGGATGCTGGCGACTTCACCGTCACCTCCATCACCGCTTACCGCGGCTGGGACAACCGCGAAGTTCGCGAAGGCGACTGGTTGGACCGTCCGGCAGCTTATGTCGGCAACGGGTTTGCCCAATTGCATGACGATGGCCCACAAACCTCGACGACGTTCAGCCAAGAATTGCGTTTGACTTCACCTGAAGGCAAGGCCTTGGAATATGTGGTTGGTGCCTATTATGCGAACGCTGAAACCGAGCGTGACTTCCGTCGCGACGTGATTGTCTGTTCTGCCTCAACCTTGGCAATCGACACCACCGGCCAGCGTCCTTGCTCGACCGCAACCGGCGTTTCGACTTTTGTGACCGCTTTCTCGAGCGCGAACTTTGGTTCTGAATCACGTAACGCCGCTTTGTTTGCGGACGGCAGCTATAAAGCGACCGAGCGTCTGTCGATTGTCGGTGGCCTGCGTGTCACGCAAGACAAGCTCAGCTATTATCACAACCGGGTCCCTGCTCCGATTGGTGGCCTGCCAGGCCTGCGCAACGACACCAGCGGCTTCAAGGGCAGCACCAAGGAAGATAACGTCTCGGGTAAACTCGGCCTGAAGTACCAAGCCACCGACGATATCAACTTCTATCTGACCCAATCGCGCGGCTATAAGGGCCCTGCTTATAACGTCTTCTTCAACATGAACACGACGGGTCTGAACGCCATCGCGCCAGAAACCGTGGATTCGACCGAAGGTGGCGTGAAGACGGCCTTTATGGACAACCGCATTATCTTGAACTTCGCGGTCTTCCGCGCTGTTTATGAGAACTTCCAAGCCAACAACTTCGACACTTTGAACGGTGTGGTCATCACCCGCTTGACCAATGCTGGTAACGTGTCGACCACAGGCCTGGAACTCGACTGGTTGATCCGCGCCGACAGCGGCTTGACCATCAATGGTGGTTTGGCAGTCACGGACGCGCAAATCGAAGAATTCCGCGATGCGAACTTGGTTCTGTCGTCCACCCGTCGCGGTGAGCGCTTGGCCCTGTCGCCACGCTTCAAAGCTTCGTTGGGTGCCAATTATGAGTGGGAACCTGAAGCCATCCCAGGGATCATCCACTTGAATGGCCAGGTTTCCTACAGCAGCGACCAATTCTCGGACATTGGCGAGAACCCCTTGCTGCGCATTCCTGAAACCACCATCGTCGATGCGTCGATCGGGATCAGCGACAAGCAAGACCGCTATCGCCTGACCCTGAACATCAAAAACCTCACCGACGAAAAATATGCTTCGTTGGTCACGCCAGGTGGCCCAGGTGGTTCGCTTCGCTATCTGATCCCACGCGACGCAGACCGTTATGTCGGTTTGACCCTGCGCGCGAAGTTCGGGGGCTAATCCTATGACAGCGATTGCGGACAGGTTCTCGCGTCGCGGTCTCTTGGTAGCAGGGGCAGCTTCGGCTGCCCTTGCCGCCTGTGGCCAAGGCAGCGGTTCCACAGGCAAGGGCGTTAATCTCGCCTTTCAAAAAAACGGGGTCATGCTGGTGGCCCAAACACGCGGCTCGCTGGTTGAACCGCTCAAGACAGCTGGCATCACGCCGCTGAATTGGGTTGAGTTCCCATCCGGCCCACCTCTTTTAGAAGCTATGGCCGTCGGTTCTGTCGATTTGGGCCTGACAGGCGACACCCCACCGATTTTTGCCCAAGTTGCCAATGCGCCGATCAAATATGTGGCCCAAGTCCGTCTTTCGGGAAAAGCTGGCGGGATCATCACGCCAAAAGGCTCTTCGCTTCAGTCCCTCAAGGACCTGAAAGGCAAGAAATTGTGCTTCACGCGCGGCTCTTCGGCGCATAATAGTGCGGTGATTGCGTTGCAAAGCGTCGGCCTGACGTTGGCGGATGTGGAAGCGGTCAATCTCGGACCAGCTGACGCAGCCGCGGCCTTTGCTCAAGGCGGCATTGATGGCTGGGTGATTTGGGACCCTTACTACAGCCTCGCAATCCGCGATCAGGGCGCACGTGTTCTCTCGGGCCTCGACCAATTGGGTGGCGGGGCAAGCTTCCTCTTGGCGAACGCAAAATTTGCCGAAGCCCGCCCTGAAGACTTGAAGGCCTTGCTGTCTGCCATCGCCAAAGAGGGCGAATGGTGCGCAGCCAATACCGATGCGGTTGCTGAAATCTCTGCCAAAGCTTCGGGCCTACAGCTTGAACTTCTCAAAGACACGATGAAGCGCACAGACTTTAAAGTCGAGCCTTTGACCGATGATGTGCTGGCCGCACAACAAGCAACGGTTGACCGCTTTGCGCAAATGGGGATCATACCCAAGAAAGTTATCATCAGCGATGCCGCCTGGCGCGGCTGGACAGGGTAGAAGATGGCAGCAACGGCCTCCGAAGGTCCTTTTAGTCGGGCACTTCCGTGGTTAGTGCCTTTGGCACTGATCATTCTCTGGCAAGTTTCATCCAGCTTGGGCTGGTTGCCGCCCAACATCCTGCCTGCCCCGACTGCGGTGCTGCAAGCCGCGTGGGTCAAGCTGCAAGATGGCAGTTTGGCCGATAATCTCGGCGTAAGCTTTGCACGTGCGATGAGTGGCTTGATCATTGGTGGCGCAATTGGCTTTAGTCTGGGTCTGCTCAACGGCCTCAGTAAGACGGGCGAAATGCTGTTGGACCCGACCTTGCAGATGATCCGCAACATCCCGCACTTGGCTTTGATCCCACTGGTCATCATCTGGTTTGGCATTGGCGAGAGCGCGCGTTTGTTCTTGGTCGCACTGGGCGTATTCTTCCCAATCTATCTCAACACCTTACACGGGGTCCGCAATGTAGACCCCCAATTGATTGAGATGGGCCGCATTTACGGTATGAATAATCGGACCCTGTTCTTGAAGGTCATTTTGCCGGGCGCTTTGCCCTCTATCTTCGTCGGCCTCCGCTTTGCTTTGGGCGTGATGTGGCTGACTTTGATCGTCGCTGAAACCATCGCGGCCAATTCGGGTATTGGTCATATGGCCATGGCCGCCCGCGAGTTCATGCAGACAGATATCGTGGTTCTATCAATTGTGATTTATGCGATTTTGGGCAAGCTAGCCGATAGCGCCACCCGCGCACTGGAACGCAAGTTCCTCGCGTGGAACCCAGCCTATGCGAAGGTCTAAACCATGAGCAGCCAACCAACCGGCGGGTCACGCGTTAGCCTGAAAGATGTGAAAAAGGCCTTTGGCAGCAATGTTGTGCTGCAAGGCATCGATCTTGAAATTCCAGCAGGCCAGTTTGTCTCCATTGTCGGCAAGTCCGGCTGCGGGAAGTCGACATTGCTGCGCCTGATGATCGGCTTGGACTCCGTCACCGCTGGTGTGTTGGATGCCCCTGCCCTGAAAGAGCAGGCAGCCCGCATCGTATTTCAAGAGCCGCGCTTACTGCCATGGGCCAGCGTCAAGGACAATGTGGCCGTAGGCCTAGGCGAGGGCCAATCGGGCCAAGCCGCCGATAAGCAAGCTGCCGAGATCCTTGAGGAAGTGGGCCTGAAAGGCCGTGAAGGCCTGTGGCCATCGCAACTTTCCGGCGGGATGCGGCAACGCGTGGCCTTGGCCCGCGCCCTTGTTTCGCAACCAACTTTGCTAGCCTTAGACGAACCATTGGGTGCCTTGGACGCCTTGACCCGCATTGATATGCAGGCGCTGCTGGAAGGGGTGTGGCAAGACCTTGGCTTTACCGCCTTGATGGTCACCCATGATGTGGGCGAAGCGGTGGCCTTGGGTGACCGCGTGATCCTGATTGATCATGGCCAAGTGGTTCTGGATTTGCCGGTTGATTTGCCCCGCCCCCGCAAACGCGGTACGCCAGAGTTTGCCGCCCTTGAAGGCCAAATCCTCGACAAATTGTTTGGCGATGATCCCCGCGCGCGGGAAGCGCATTAGGCCGACAACAAAAAGGGCTGAGGTCGCCTGGCCCCAGCCCCTTCTTTAGCTCAGAAGCCCAGCTTTAGCCGCCAGCAATTTCGCTCATCTCAATCGCACGACCGGTCGCGGCAGAAAGTTCCGCCGCAGCACCCATGCGCACAGCTTGTAGGCCATCTTGAGCCGTCACTTGAACGGGTGCGCCATTCAAGATCGCGTCGATCCAAGCCCGTTGTTGATAGAAAGTCGCGCCAAAATGCGAGCCAGCTTCCAAAGCGACAGGATCAACATGGATGGTTTCGCGCGTGACTTGCTTGGGCTGGCGGAAGCCAACCCGTGGGCTCATGATCATTTCACCGGGTGGGATCAGTACGTCGAGCCGGGCCTTATCGCCTGTTGCCGAAATCTCTTCCTGATGCTCAGCCCCATCAGCGAACATACACAGATCGAGCATTGCGCGCGTGCCATTGGCGAAATCGACCACGGTGAAGCTATTGTCCAGAATGTCGGGCTTACGGCCATCATAACGCTCGTCCTGATGGTTCACATCCATATTGCCCGAGCAATAGACGCGCGTCGGCTCTGACTGGATGATGTGGCGCATCAGATCGAAGAAGTGGCAGCACTTCTCCACCATCGTCCCGCCCGTATTGGCCGAGAAGCGGTTCCAATCATCGACCTTCTGCAAGAAGGGGAAGCGATGTTCACGGATCGACACCATCACAAGGCGGCCTACATCGCCGCGATGCACGCGGGTCACAAACTCTGTCGCGGGCGGCATGAAGCGATATTCCATGCCTACCCAGAACACGCCCTTATAAGCTGCGGCTTGGTCACGAATGCGAGCGGCGTCTTCGGCTGTCGTGCACAGGGGCTTTTCGCACAAAACGTGCACGCCGCTTTTAAACACGGGCTGCAAAACATCGTGGTGGGTAAAGTTTGGCGAGGCGATGACGACGGCATCAACAAGGCCAGCGGCCAAAAGCTCATCCCCCGTCGCAAAGGTTGCGACATTGGCGCCTGCGGGGCCGAGCATGCCTTTACCTAAAGCCAGCATCTTTTCGGTTGGGTCAGCCAAAGCTGTGATCTCAACTTCGGGCATCAGCTTCAAATTATTGATGTGCTCATAGCCCATCATACCTGTGCCAATGACTCCCACCCGTATTTTGCCGCTCATGACCTCTCCCCGAAGCTGCGTTGACTCGTTATAAGACATCATAAGCAAAATGCCGGGCGATACACGCCCTCTTGGCAGTATGAGGAAATAGTCATGGCCCGTAGTCCTGTTGAAGTCAGTTGGTTTTCCGCCCTGTGCGATGACGATTACGAGTTTTTGGGCCATTCTGAGCCGGCACTGCAGTCCAGTTGGGAACATTGCCGCAATATTGCGCTGACCGCTGAGAAGAATGGCTTTGACAATATCCTCCTGCCCTCGGGCTATCAGCTGGGCATTGATAATACCGTGTTTGCGGCTGGCATCGCGGGTCTGACCAGCAAGATGCGTCTATTGCTGGCCATTCGCGTTGGCGAAATGTGGCCGCCACAGGTCGTGCGTCAATTGGCCACGCTGGATCGGATGATGCAGGGCAGGCTGGCTGTGAACTTCATTTCTTCCGAAATGCCCGGCGAGACCATGGGCTCTGCCCCGCGTTATGCGCGCACCTTGGAGGCCATGGAAATCCTGCGCGCCTGGATGAATGGCGAGACGGTGAAACATCAGGGTGAATTCTTCCAATTCGACCTAGCCCCACCCCGCATCACCACACAATCGGGCAAGTCGCCCTATTTCTACTTTGGTGGACTATCGGAAGACGCACGCGAAGTCGCGGCCAAAGCTGCCGATGTCTATCTGATGTGGCCTGATACCGTGGCCAATTCCAAGGCCGTCTTGGACGATATGAATGCACGGGCCGCCAAATATGGCCGCACGCTTAAGCACGGGTTCCGCGTCCATGTCGTGGTGCGCGAAACCGAAGCCGAAGCGCACGAAGCCGCCGATCGTCTTCTCAGCAAACTAGACGCGGCCACCGGCGACGCGATCCGCGCCAAATCCTTGGACGCCACATCCGTGGGTGTGCGCCGCCAAGCCGAATTGCGCGAAGCCGCCAGCGCCAATGATGGCTATGTGGAAGACAATTTGTGGACTGGCATTGGCCGCGCCCGTTCTGGCTGTGGTGCCGCCATTGTTGGCGACCCCGACCAAGTGCTGGCTAAGATCAACGCTTACCGGGATGTCGGGTTCGACGCTTTCATCTTGTCCGGCTATCCCCACGCGACCGAGTGCGATTTGTTTGGCCGCTACGTGCTGCCAAAGCTCGATCACGGTCTCCTGACGATCTAGGCCTTAAAGCGAAATGGTCGCGCTGAGCCGATCGGCCAGCGCGGCCGAGCCGCCTACAAAGATTGTATGCATGCCGGGCTCTAACCGCCATGTGTGGGTCTGGGTGTCGCGATAGCGCAGATCATCTGCATCCACGTCAAAGCGGATCACTTTGGTTTGGCCGGGTTCGAGGCCAACGCGGGCAAAAGCCTTCAAGACCTTGGCAGGGCGCTCCACCACGCAGCCCGGGAAGCCGACATAGAGCTGCGCGATTTCTTCCCCGGCCCGGTCACCCAAATTGGTAACGCTGACTTGGGCCTGAAAGCCCGCTTTGGTGCGACGCAGACTCAACGCGCGATAGCCATAACAGCTATAGGACAGGCCATGGCCAAAGCCATAGCGCGGTTCAATCTGGTCGCGCGCAAATTTGGTATAGCCATGCCAATAATCGTAAGTGATGGCATTGGCGTCCTTGTCAAAGAAGGGATAATGCGCGGGGTCTTTCGCCACGGTGAAGGGAAGCTTGCCCGATGGGGCTACTTCGCCGAGCACGAGTTGCGCCAAGGCAGTGCCACCTTCCATGCCGGAATAGAAGCTTTGCAGGATCGCGCTTGCTTGGCTTTGCCAGCCTTCCACTAGCACGGCGGAACCAGCCACGAGGACCACCAGCACCGGTCGGCC
>CALRLV020000059.1:0-11078 GCA_943368895.1 Ferrovibrio terrae | reverse complement strand
GAGTAACATGGCAAAGCCCGTCGCAAGCGGCATAATGCCGGTCGCCATACTCCAAAAGACCAGCCCGAAAATGATCATGTGGCGACGACGGACGCTGTCGCCCATCCGTCCAAACACAAAGGCGCAAACGGCATAGGTCCAGAAGAAGGTCGTATCGATGATCCCCAATTGCACGTCGGTAAGGCCAAACGCATCGCGCAGAAGTGGCTTGACGGAATTGAGAATGGAGCGGTCCGCCGCATTGAGGAAAGACACCATCCAAAGAAGGGCAATCAAGATCCAAGGATAATTGTCCGGTGCGGGTTTGAGTTGTTTCTCGGTCATGTCCTGCCTTACTTTCCGCACCACGCGAGCCACATGGCCGCTGTCCAAGAAAAGTCTGGTCCACCAGACCCTGCGCCCGTCTCTGGGCTGAAACTCTCATAAAAGCCCGATAACTCGATCAGCTTGCGGGAGTCGGTTCGAATGCGCTCTGCCCAATCCTTGTGGCCAGCCTCAGCTAGGCCTTGACCGACCATATAGCTCACCACCAACCAAATCGGCCCGCGCCAATAGCGCTTGTGGTCATAGGCGCGACTGCCTGCTTCTAGGCTCGGCACCAAATAGGTGGCACTTCCGGTCATGCGATCTAAGGCAGCCAAAAGGCGCTGGCGTTGGGCCGGTGTGCCCACGTCTGCATAAAAGGCGAGGAAGCTGGCATTGGTCACAAGACCAGAGCTTTCCCCTGTCGTGACATCACGCGAACAATAAGCCCCGACGTCTTCGTGCCAAAGCCAGTCCATTCCCGCTTCTGACAAAGCTATGCGGGCCTGAAGCTCTTCTGCCACCGCAGAATCACCGATTGCCTGTGCGAGAACCAAGAGATCGCGATTGGCCCGGAGCAATTCCATCGACATGCCGACATCCAGCATACGGAATGGGCCATGGTCGGCGATCTCGCGATGGTTCCAACCTGACTTGCGGCCAAACTGCAGGATGGCGACATAACGGTCATATTCAACCGCAGTCGGCCGCATAGCCGCGTCAACATGGCCCGTATCACGACGCTGATAGGTGCCGACGCCAGAGGTATCGACCCGCGCCAGTGCATCATCCCATTCGCTGCTATTATCGCGACCCGTCTCCCAATTATGGGTGACCATCACAAGGCCATTGCCTAAGGGATCGCGATAGGTGTGAAACCAGCGGTGGCTCTTCACGCAGGCCTGATAGAGGGCGAGCATGCGGGGGTTGGAGGGATCTGCGCCTTCATCCTCCCAGAGCTTACGGACAATGGTGGCCAGAACGGGGGGCTGGGTGATGCCAGAGGTTGCAGGCGTTTTTCCTGTCGCCCAAACGGAAGGTCCGGGGAAATAGCCTGGGTCGTCCTTGTGGAAGATGATATGCGGGATCATGCCGTCTTCCCACTGACCCGAGATCAAAGTCTCAATTTCTTGCCAGGCCCGATCCCGATCAAATTCAGCAAATCCGAGGGCGACGAAGGCGGAGTCCCAGTTCCATTGATAGGGATAAAGGCCATGGGTTGGCACGGTATAGCCACCGCGATCATTGCGGCGCAAAATCTCTTGGGCCAGTTGGGAAAGGTCCTGCGTCACGTCAAAGCTCCTTCAATGGCAATCAGGCGAATATCGTTCACATTGGTGCGGGTTGGGCCGGTCATGATCAGTCCGCCTAAGCGCTCAACAAGGGGATAGGTGCGATTGGACTCTAAGGCATGGACCGCTTCGCTCTGCGGCAACCAGGATGCGTGCAAATAGCCCCCAGCATTGTCTTGGGTCCCGTCAATCCCATCTGTATCCCCTGCAAGAGCTTCGATCTTGGCGTTGCGGGGCAAAGCCGATATCAGGCCGACCAAATACTCAAGATTGGGGCCACCTTGACCGTCTTTGCGGGCTTTGTTCACCGTCAATTCCCCGCCTGAAATCATCAAATGCCGACCGGGGGTACGCGCATATATCTGGGCCCGCAAAGCATGGGCTTTGCCGCAGGTTGCGGCATCACCCGTCAGAGCCTTGCCCGCGTCAATCACGTTCCAGCCGTCCGCGCGCGCGCGGCCTTCCACGGCGGCCAAGGCGTCGCCATTCGTGGCAATTACCTTCACCGGATGATGTGAAATTTTGCTCGGCTGATTGGCGTAGATCGCCGCACGAATATGGTCGGGGACTTCGACACTGGCCGCCTTTAAAACCGACATCGCCCCATCTGGATAAAAATTTGAAGCAATACTGGGGCCGGAAGCGACAAGGGCTGGGTCATCGCCCGCGACATCAGAAATCACAAACGTATGAAGCTGTGCACCGCGCGCGCCAGCAACGGCCGCAAGCCGCCCACCTTTAACCCGAGACAAATGGCGGCGAACTAAGTTGATATCCTGAATGGGCGCCCCCGACCGTACCAAAGCGTCGGTCATGGCCTGCTTTTCCGTCAATGTAATGCCGTCGGCAGGCGCGCATAATAGGGCAGAACCGCCGCCAGAAGCCAGAAACACCACACGGTCGTGGGGTCCTGCTGTTGCTGCGAGCGCTAGCATCTTGGTGCCCGCTTGCAGGCTATAATCATCCGGTACAGGGTGGCGGGCTTCAATAAGTTCGATACCTGTATGGCTCAAGTCCACGCCATGACCATGACGCGTTACTGCGAGGCCAGTCACCGGCCCGGCCAAGGTTTCAGCCGCAACCAAAGCCATTTCAGCCGCAGCCTTGCCATAGGCCAAAACGAAGGTCTTGCCCTCAACCAAATCTTTCGGCAATGCGGGCGGCAATACAAGCCGAGGGCTTGCGGCGGCAATGGCTGCAGCGAAATACTCAGTCAGCATGGTGCGATACGTCATGATGCGCGTGCTCCGCCCCAGCAAAATGCCAGTGGACTTTGATCAAAGTCGCGGTTGGAAGGAAAACGTGCAAGGCCAGACTGACGTCCCGCCCTGCACGTCTTGGGTCAGCAGCTTTAGAAGCTGTAGGTTACGCGCGCCATGATACGACGTGGCAACACCGGACGGCCGACGAAAAAGGCGCCGTTAGCCGCTTGGTTGTTGTCTTGCCGTGGCGAGCCTTCGGTCACGGCATCCTCATCCGTCAAATTATAGACATTGAGGCTGAAGCGCGCGCTTTGATTGCCGATTGGCATCGTATAGCCGAGGTCCAAGTTCACGATATTCCATTCATCCAACAGGATCGTATTGCTGGACGAAGTATAGTTGGAGCCCGTGAAATTGGTGAAGAGGGACGCATCCCACTTGCCATCATCATAATAGAGACCCGCATTGTACAAGAAGCCCGGCTGACGCTCGACTTCCTTGCCAATCAGCGCCGGCGTTGAGTCAAACGCGCTATATTGGTTGGACTGCAAGGTCATATTGCCGCTGAACCGCAAGTTGGAGGTGATCTTATAGTCAATCGTGCCTTCGACGGCATAGGATTCAGTACCCACCAAATTGACCTTTTCGGTGAAGCCACCAGCACCATCATTGACGAACAAGACTTGGCGACGATTGTCCAAGCTGGTCGCAAGGCCAGCGAGTGTCAGAGACACGCGCTTCATATTCATCTTCAGTCCGATCTCGCCCTGATTGATGATTTCGGCCTTGAAGGACGATGGCTGGAACAGCGAATTGAACGACACCGAACGCAATTCTGGGAAGAAGTAGCCGCGTGAGAAGTTGGCATAGAGGCTGACCCGGTCGGTTGCCTTATAGAGACCGCCGATGGCCCCGGCCCACTCGGTGGTGGAGACTTTGCCCTTGGTTAAAGCGCCATTGCCCCAAATAACGTCACGCAGTGCAGTCGACAGGTTCGCTGTGGTGGAATCGGTGACCACAACAGACGTCCGTTCACGGCTGATATTGCCCGTCAGCTTTTCAACCCGGAAACCAATGTCGAGGTTGAATTTTTCGCCAATCTTGATCTGGTCGGCGAAATAGCCTGCATAACGCTCAGCCTCATGGCGGTTATTCACATAGCCCGCACCCGCGTTCAAAAGACCATTGCGCGACACGATGGTCTGGGTCGCGCCATTGGTAACAACCAAATTCACCAAGCGAGGGCGGTTGTTCAGTTCCGCTAGATACGTCGTGGTGACGTTGTAGTCGCCCGCGCTCGCATTGCCATAGAAGGCACCCAAGGTGACGCTGTGATCCATTGCCCCAGTCACAAAGCCCTTGGTCAGATTGACTTCCGTGGTGAAGTCTTCAGCAGGACGAACGCGGTCGGTAAAGCGGTTAGCGAACAGCAAGGCATTGGCTGCCACCGTGCCACCACCGACAAAGGTGAAGTTGGCATTTGTCGTGCTGCCGAGCCCACGATTGGTCAGGAAGCTCTGCAAGGTTTCGGGTACGTTGATCACGCCGTCGCCGTCGGAGAACAGACCGAACTTGTGCTTGTAGTCGCTATATTTGATCCGGCCATTTGCGGCCCAACCGGAATCGCCAAAGCTCTTGTCAAAGGACAAAGCGACAAGGCCGCCCGTGGTCGCAACGCCGTCGTTGATCTCAGAGACGAAATTGCCGGTTGGCGTTTTAAAGCCCAAGCTGGGACCAAAATCATTCTGGACGGAATTGACGATTTGCCCGTCATTGCCAACCAAACGCTCGCGGCTTGCACCATTAAGCGGGATCGGCAAATAGAATTGAGCTTGGTCGTCGATATATTGACCCGAAAGGGTCACCGAGCCGCTGCCATCGCCAAAGCGATAGTCGAGATTGCCGCGAATCTGGCCGCCGACCGTATCGAGATTGGTGTCCAGAGGCCCCTTGTCGCTGCGGTAGAAGCCGGAGACAGCGTAGAATAGGTTTTCGCTGAGCGGACCGCTGACGGCAAAATCACCGCGAACGCGGCCTTCCTCAGCCACTTCAACTTGCGCGACGCCTTGATAGGTATCTCCACCTTTTTTGCTGATATAGTTGATCAGGCCTGCAACCGATCCTGGTCCAAACAAGTTAGACACACCACCGCGCACAAACTCAAGGCGCTGAACGCCCAAGTCGTTGCGATAATAAACGTCATAGGCTGAGGAGTTCAGACCAAAGCTCGAAAGGACCGTGATGCCGTCATACATCAAAGGCGTGAATTGATATTGGCCGCCCGATGGCAGACCTTTGACAAAAATGTTGGCCGCAACTTCTCCGCCGCCGCCATCAGCTTTGATCGTTGGAACAGAGTTCAAAATGTCGGCTTGGCCACCTGACGACAGGCGCGACAGGGCTTGTGCGTTCAATTGGGTCACGGCCAACGGCGTATCCAAGGCAACCCGGCTGCGGCTTGTCCCCGTTACGATAACGACTTCGACTTCTTTCTCCGGCGCATCGTTTGCTGCTGGTGCCGAAGCGGCGGTTTGATTCTGGGCCCAAGCCATCGGTGCGAAGGCAAAAAGCGACACGCTGCCCAAAGCGATCGCCAGTTTTGACGCTGTTTTCATTGTTTCTCTCCCCGTCGTTGGGTTTCCGCAAAGACCCCAACTGTTCATGAATGTTTTAAGACTAGCAGGAATATAACTTATGACAAGTATTATTCAGCGGTGACTGAGTTGCACTCCGATAAACTTCGCGTCAAACTGTCGGACATGACGCAGAAGTTCCTATCCCCTGACCAGTTTGAGCTGCCCTCCGACAGCGAAATGGCGATTCTGAGCCACATTCTGCGTAATAAGGGGGCTGCCCAGCCAGACATTGTCACGGCAACTGAACTGTCGCAGCAAACGGTCTCGCGCCTCGTAAATGGGCTGTTGGCGCGGGGAGCCGTGCAATTGGGCGGGCGAATCCCGAATGGCAAGCGGGGCCAGCCCCGGCTGAAGCTAGAGATCGCGCCGAGCTATGCCTATTCGCTCGGTGTCGCGTTGATGACAGATGCGATGTCCGTCCTTTTGATGGATTTTTCCGGCCAAGTCGTCGACTATCATTATGTCGAAATGCCGAAGATGAGCCGAAGTGCTGTATTCGTCCAGCTTGATGAGACCGTACACGGATTTCTCAAGCGCCACCCGCGCGCCAAAGACCGCTTATTGGGCGTTGGCGTTGGCATATCAGGCTATAGCCTCGATGGGCGGGCGCGCTACAACCCGCCAACAGCCCTCGACGATTGGGCTATGGTGGACATTGATCGCCTGTTTACCGAAGCGCTGGGCCTGCCGGCTTGGGTGGAGAATGATGGCAATGCCGCCGCAATTGGTGAGAGCCTCCTAGGTGTCGGACGGCGCTATTCAAACTTTGTCTATGTCTTCATCGCGGCTGGTATCGGCGGCGGCGTGATTTCAAATCACCAGCTACTTCGCGGCATGCATGGCAATGGTGGCGAGATTGGTCTCATCTTGCCGCGAAACATGTTTGAGCTGCCCACCCTCGAAACTCTATTGGCCTCTATCCAAGAACAAGGGATCGACGTCTCCAGCATTTCAGAGATGCTGGCACGCTTTGATGTAAACTGGCCAGGCATTGATGCTTGGATAGAGCGTGCCCGTGACCCGCTCTCCCTGATCGCCTCGTCGATTGCTGCTTTGCTGGACCCTGAAGCGATTGTACTGGGGGGCCGCCTCCCAGCAGAGCTGTCGCAAAAGATCATCCCGATGATCGAGCTCTATGATGACGCCCGGCGCGAGGAACCCCGGCCCTTGCCGAAATTCCTCTTGTCTGAGACCAAAGTCGACGCCTGTGCCATCGGTGCGGCCATGTTGCCGCTGGAAAAACAATTCTTCGCCAGCATGGTTTGATTGTGACACGACCTAATCGGGACAGGCCCCTAAGCGCCGACCACTCACCTTGGTTTCGATGATGCGTCTCAAGAATTGAGCTCTTCCAACGACCATAAAGTCCTCATCGGCGAAATTGCCCTGCCAACTTGTGATCATGGTGCCAAAGGGCATGGCGCAGCTTGTTTCGAACCGAACCCAATTGCCTTCAACGATGACATTCTGGGTCTGGCAAGCCACCGCCTCACGTCCCGGCGGAGGTGCGGGCTTAAAGGGGGCCATGGCGTCCGATTGGAGATGTGATTCAGAATAGCACGCCTTGCGGGTTTGGATCTGATCGGCATCAGGCCCGAGATTGATGCTTTGGCTTAGTTGCCATTCGCCCGCCATCAAATGAGGGGCTGTTTTGGTCGCTGGCGGAGGCACCACGGGCACCGCCGCGATAAGGCAGAGGATTGTTGGAGCGGCAAGAGTGGCTGTGAGGCGACGTTTGGTAACAGAAAATGGGAACATGGTAAGGCCTTTCAGGTGAAGACCTTCCAAGCTTAGCGTGGCTTCAAAAGCCGTTGGTGACAAGCTCTGGCACAAGGGCTTGAGAGTGTGACAATCTGTGACAAGGCGATTGAATGTGCGAGCGTTCTAGGGTGAAGGGAAAGCCTCACGCCCAATTTTGGAACTTGTGCTCATGATCACTCCGGAGACGCCACATATTCTGATCGTCGACGATCACCGCGAAATTCGCGACAGCTTGGGTGCTTTCTTGCGCCGTCATGGTCGTCGCGTCACCACCGCAGACTCTGTCGTGCAGGCGCGTGAAGCACTGAAGGTCAATCGGTTCGATCTGATCGTCCTCGATATCATGATGCCAGGCGAAGATGGCTTGTCCTTTTGCAAATCCCTCATTCCAAGCCAGTCGCCACCCGTCATTCTGATTTCTGCGCGCGGGGAAGATGTCGACCGCATCGTCGGCCTAGAAATTGGGGCTGATGACTATTTGCCTAAGCCATTTAACCCGCGAGAGCTTTTGGCGCGCATTGATGCCGTGATCCGACGCGCGGTCCAGCCACCACGCGGCAGCGTGACCGGCGGCATGAAGAAAGCGCATTTTGGCGATTGGTCCTTTTGCCTGACCCAATTCCGCCTCCAACGCCAAGGGGAAGCTCATATGCTGTTGTCCTCCACAGAGGCGCGCCTACTCCAGGTCCTCGTGCAGCGCCCAGGCATCGCTTTCTCTCGCGATCAATTGTTGGACCTCTCAAGCGTCCACGGTCTCGACATTGGCGAACGCGCGATCGACACGCAGATCTCTCGCTTAAGGAAAAAGCTTGGAGATGACCCGAAGAACCCGCGCTTTATCCAAACCATTTGGGGCGGTGGTTATGTCTTTGCGGAGGCCGTTACATGGTTGGACGAAAACTAATTGGCTCTAGGCTAGCGGTGCAGGTTGGCGGTCTGGCCATTCTGGCCGTCATTCTCTCCAACATTCTCACCGTGGTCTTCTTCTTTGGCGACCGAAATGAGATCATCCGCACGATCGTCAATGCCGAAACCATGGCGCGCCTAACCCCAGTTGTCACGGCACTAGAGCGTGGTGAAGCCCTGCGTTTAGACGAAACCTTGACAGTCCAATCCGCGGGTAAGTGGAAAGCTGATCCAGCTTTATGGCAAGAGGCCCCCATCTTGGCGGGCCAGATTATGGCGACCTCCGGATCGAAGGACTTGCGGGTCTATACACCTCGGATTTCCACTTTCTCGTTCAGCGACTTGTTTCAGCAAGTGCAAAAGGGTGGGCCACAAGTGGCGGCAATCCTCAGGCCTCTCAATCAAGCGCCGCTGGTTATCTTGGTTCGTATTCAGCCCGATTTGCCTCCACCCTTAGCGGCCTTGATCGCCACGCTTATCTCCGGGGTGCTGATCACCTTTGGCACCAGCTTCCTGATTGGACGCATGACCGAGCCCCTGACGACGTTAGCGGCGGCTTCTGAGCGTATCGGCCAAAGCGCGCAGATTGAGACAGTTCCTGTGCGCGGCCCCTTAGAACTTCGGATTGCCGCTGGTGCCTTCAACCGAATGGCTCAGCGGATTAGCCAATTGCTCGACCGCCAACGGGCGACATTGTGGGCCTTAGGCCATGATTTGCGGACCCCGGTGACGGCTATGCGCATTCGGCTTGAGCTGGTGGAAGATGAGGAGTCGCGCGACCGCTTGCGCGACTCTGTGCGCGAGATTGAACGCGTTGTCGAAGATGCTCTCTTTCTGGCGCGCAGCGAATTGGCGGCCCCGCCGACACAGCTTGCAAGCTTGGATGAGCTGGTTGAACGAGCAGTCGCAGGCCTGAGAGAGGCTGACCCTACCGTCCGTAGTCGGTTGGCCATTCTGAAAGATCCGAGTGCGAAAATTCTTGCCCGGCCGAATGATGTGGTGCGTGCGATCCGCAATCTGATCCACAATGCGCTGCGCCACACCGCAGGGCCAGTTCAAGTCACTGTCTCGGCGGAACCAACGCCATCGGTTGCAATTGGAGATTGGGGACGAGGTCTCCCCGCTGAGGTGCTGCAAGCGCCCGGCGAACCCTTTGTCCGTGGCGACCAAGCCCGCAGCGCTGACGGCAGCACTGGCCTTGGCCTCGCCATCGTGCGCTCGATTGCGGAAGGCCACAAAGCGCATTTGTTCGCGGAGAACCGTCGCGATGAAAGTGGCACGATCATGCGGCTCGTGTTCGCCCTTCGAGAGGCCAAGATGCAGCCGTGACACAGTTTGTCACATCTCAACAAAGCCTTGACGCACATGGCCGAAAGGCCTGAACTAAAGACCAGACCATCCCTCCCCTAGAAAAAAGAGATGGTCTTATGAGAATCGCATCCTTCCTCGCCTCCACCGCCTTGTGTTTATCCTTGGGTCTCCCCCAGATTAGCTGGGCTCAAACTTTGCCAGCAGGACCTAGCGTTGATCCAGCCATGGAGGTCGTGGTCGTGCGTGGATCGCGACTGCCGGAGAGCGTACCTGGCGACGTCAAGCCAGAGTTGGTGATCGGCACATTCGAAATCCGCACGACCGGCGCAACGAGCCTGCCGGAACTCTTGCTGACCCTACTCCCCCAAACGCAAAGTGGCGCTCGTCGCGGCGACAATAAGCCAATCCTCTTGGTCAATGGCCGCAGGATTGCGGACTTTAGTGAAATTCGAGCCATCCCCGTTCGCGCCATCCGACGGGTGGAAGTCTATCCAGAAGATGTGGCACTCCGCTACGGCTATCCCGCAGACCAAAAGGTGGTCAATCTGATCCTAGTCGGCAGATTTTCAATCGCGGGCATCACCGGTGGCATTGGCCAATCCGCCGATGCTGAGCGAGAGACTTATGATCTGGTGCTCGACAGCACGAGGATTGATACGAACGGTCGAAGCATTTTTAGTCTGGATGCGCAAAAAGCTTCTGGCGTCAGCGAGGAAGACCTCGGCCTCTCCTTATCGCCAGGTGGAATACCCAGCATACGGAGCATCTTACCGGAGACGGAAACCTATCGCTTCTCGGGTGCGCTTGGCAGGTCGGTCGCCCAGCTTGGTGAACAGGGCTATGTAACCTTTGGCGTGGATGCGCAATCAGAGACAAGCCAGTCTATTCTTTCCCGCTCCTCGACCGGTGCGCAATTGGCGCGTGACAGCGAGGCGACCAAAGCCAAATCATCGGTAACAGCGGAAGGCATTGTGAAAGATCGCCGCTGGAACGCGATTATTTCGGCAACATCTGAAGAGGAAACCACGCGCACGGACCGTGCGGACGGGCGCACACGCGACCGCACCAATCAGAAACTGACCGGCGCGTCCTTTGACGGCACTTTAGCCGGACCGGTTCAAGGCCTCTTCGCAAGCCCAGGTGCCTTTAGTCTGCGGACGCAAGTTTCCGCTGAAAAATTGGAGTCGGACTACGCGCGTGGCCTATTGACTGGCAATCAGGATATCGACCGCACAAAAGCGGACCTTCAAGGCAGTTTCACCCTTCCCTTGGCAAGCCGGAAAACTGCGGGAAATCCGTTAGGTGATGTCTCAGTGACTCTCACTGGCGCATTGGGCAGCAGCAGCGACTTTGGAGGCTCTAGCGGATGGGGCACGGGCCTTAATTGGTCGCCCACCAATGAGCTTCAGATCACAACCCGCTTCAGCACCAGTGAGAAACTTCCGACCCTTGAGCACTTGGGCGGACCTCAAACCAATATTCCATCCGCATCGGTCTATGACGCACGAACAGGCCAAAGCCTGAGGCTCGATGAAACACGTGGCGGCAATGGAGCCCTGCTCCCCGAGCAACAACGCGACTTCATCTTGGGGGCCAGCTTCGCACCACTTCAGATTGACGGCCTCAATCTGTCTCTGACCTATGCGCGCAATAAGACGGAGGATTAT
>CALRLV020000058.1:0-11084 GCA_943368895.1 Ferrovibrio terrae | reverse complement strand
CCAGATCCGGCTCAGTAGACAGCCCACGCCCCCTCTTCAACGTACGGCTCCAGCTCTGGATTCGGGAGATGTCCCGGATGGTCACGACCCTTCCACGACTTGAGGCAGTTGGAGTTCGCTCGCGGCCTGACCTATATCATGCTCTCGATCTAGACCGAAATATGCTCCGCAAAGCACTGCCAGTCGTCAACTGCAATAGATGTGGTGCGACTGCCCATCTCGGCCGACAGGACGCACGCTCCAAATCCCTCCACGCGGATCTCGAGCAGCTTTATCAAGAATTCTTCGACGAAAGTGGTGCTGACCGGATCCGGCTCATCTATCACGACTCCATCGACCGGATGGTCCAGGCAAGCGGATCCAAGGGTCAAATTGTTAAGGGGGTCCTCAACGCGGACACAGTCGAATTCACACCTGCCGATCACAATAACCTCGAGCCTGGTCCTGACGCCCCCGTCTGGGTCTGCAATCCAACAGACGCCAATGGACGGATTGATCGAACATGCCCCGCTTGCGGGCAAGCACGCGGGCTTCTCCTATTCGGCATGCGCGCAGCTCGCCTGACGACAGGGATTACGGGTACTCTCTATACTTCAGCGCAGAACGAGGAGCGAGCAGACGCCAAACCACGTTTCCTGATGTTTTCAGACTCGGTCCAGGACGCCGCTCATCGGGCCTCTGTGGCCGAAACCCGGAACGCGTTTTCCGTCTACCAGAAAGCCTTGTATTCAGCGCTCAGCGGCGCTGAAACAGGTGCGTTGAGTCTGCGTGACGTGATAGAGGACGTCCCCCGAGAGCAACTCTCCGAGCTAGGCCCGGATAGCTTCACCGCGCTTTTCATTCCGAAAGAACAGACCTGGAGAGATCGGTATCGCGAGCTGATCGAAAACAATACGTCAATTACCGACCCGGTCTTCCTCGAGCGAATGCGAGTTCGGCTTGGCTGGGAGTATTTTGTCGACTTAAGTTACCGGTCGCATTTCAATCATACTCTCGAGCAGAACGGGATGGCAGCCGCAGAGGTCTCGGCCGATTTGCTTCTGTCGTCTGCAGACCGACTTTCACGCGAGCTTCAAAATGACCTGCCGGGCGCGCCTGACTTCGATTCACATCTTCTGGCAAGGCTCCTCGCAGGTATTACCCAACAGATGCGCAGGCAGGGGTCTGTCGCTCATCCCTATCTAGAAGGTGCGATTGCGACCAGCGATAATAAAGGACTAAACTGGTTCTCGGCTGCTATCCAGATGAGGGTGGGCAAGCCCAGCTTCTTGCCGCGCCTGGATGGGCGTCGGGGTATTGCCCCTATACCGGTGACTCTAAACAACGCGCCCCCCGGATTTGAAAGCATAACCAGATCTGGTTCCAGAAATTGGTATCGGGACTGGCTTTTTCGTACGATCGTTCCAGTAGACTTACGCCATGGGACCGATCCGGACTCCATATATCCAATTCTTTTGCGTCGGCTTGAGGCGGACGGCATCGTTCGCCGCGTTAATGGGCCGGATGGGCTGAACCGAAACGCGTGGCTCCTTGAGCCGGAACGGGTAACTGTCTCAACGTCAACAATTGGGCTCAAGTGCAACCGGTGTGGGCGTCGTGAAACCGCACTTGCTGAAAATGTGAAGATCGCGGTCGGCTCACACTGCACTCGGATCGGCTGCGACGGCAGCTTTGCCGCCGCGGAACAGCCCAACCGACCAGCTCTTCGAAGATCGCTTTTATCGGATCGCAATCATCGTGTGGTTGCCCGTGAACATACTGGTATACTTGAGGCCGATGAGCGGCTTCGAGTTGAGTCAGGGTTTATAAAGGGGGAATCCCGCTGGGCTCCAAATCTGATCTCAGCCACACCGACACTAGAGATGGGGATCGATATTGGGGATCTTTCTACCCTACTTCTGAGCTCGGTCCCTCCCGAGGAGGCGAACTACGTCCAGAGAATGGGTCGCAGCGGGCGGCGTGACGGCAACGCGCTAAACATGGTTCTCGCAAATGCGCGTGCGCATGATCTCCAGTTCTGGGAAGACCCAACCCCAATGTTGGCTGGCCAGGTCCGCCCTCCAGGCGTGTTCTTAGCCGCGGAGGAGGTGTTACTTCGACAAGTTACAGCCTTCACCCTCGACACTTTTGTGGCAATCTCAAAGGAAGGTGGAGATTATGGAAAGGTCCGGGATGTTCTTAAACGTCGGGCTAGTGGTGCCACGGAAGGCTTTCCAATCGAATGGCTAGATCAAGTCCGTGAGACAGGTTCGGAACTTGCGAAGCGCTTCCTGTCCGGACTGCCACAGCAAGTTCAAGATCGAAAGGACTTAGTGGATCGGATCCAAGCCTATCTTACTGGCACAGATACCAAGTCGATTGGGTGGCGAATAAGTGAGGTGTTTGATGCGGCCGCCACTGAAAGAGCCCGACTGGTCGACAAGCGTGACGAGGCGACCAAGGAGCTTAAGCTGCTCCACAAGAGGCGTGCCGAACTTACGGAAAAAGAATTCAAAGAACGGGAGCAAGAAGTAAATCGTGACAAGACCGAGATCAACCGTCTGATACGAAGCGGGATCGATGAGGTGCCCGTGATCAAATTCCTCACAGACAAAGGGGTGTTGCCGAATTACGCCTTCCCAGAAGAAGGTGTGAAACTGACCTCTATCCTGTCGCGTCGTAGTGACACCACTGGAAAAGGCGACGACGATGGGCTCTTACACGTGGAGTATTCTCGTCCCGCAAGTTCAGCGCTTTCCGAATTCGCCCCGGGTCAATACTTCTACGCAAACGGCCGTCAAGTGAGGATTGACCGTATCGAAATGGGGAATGAGGATCTGGATAACTGGACCTTCTGCCCAGCGTGTTCTTATGTCGCACACCGGATCGAAGGAGCGGAGAGCCGGACCTGTCCACAATGCGGTGACGAGATGTGGTCAGACAGCGGGTCTAACCATGATGTTGTGCAGCTCAAGTCAGTCATCTCCGTAAACAGTGAAGAGAAGGCGGCAATACGCGATGGGGACCAGCGCGATCAGCGCCAGTTCGACCGGGTTTTGATGCCTTTTCACCGCCCTGAGGACATCGCAACCTCTTGGTTTACAAGCAAAGATACAGGTGCTCCATTTGGATTTGAGTTTCTTCCCAATTGCACCTTCCGTGATTTCAACTTTGGCCCTAAGTCAACAATGCCTGGTCCAAAGATTGCCGGTGATCGACGGCCTGCCCAACCGTTCCTGATATGCAAGCATTGCGGATCTCTTCAGGCTCCATCCCGCAGGGAAGATGATCGAGGTACACACCCGCCGAGCTGCCCAGTTAACCGGAACGCTAACTGGCCTCGAGACCAGTGGGAGACTGGTGTCTTCTTGATGCGCAAGTTCGAAACTGAAGCACTTCGCATCGTGATCCCAGTGGTTGGAGATGCCGACGATGATGATCTCAAAAGCTTCGTGGCGGGCATAAACCTCGGCATGACAAGACATTTCGCAGGCAAGGTAGACCATATCCGGTCAACAATATTCCAAGCCCAGCTCAACGGAATGACAAAGGTTCGTAGTCTTTACCTTTATGATGCTGTTCCTGGTGGATCAGGGTATCTGCGCCAGATCGGCGAACATCCTGATACGATGCGCGAGGTAATTAAGCGTGCGGCTGAGGCACTTCGAGATTGCCCCTGCAATCAGGAGCCGAGCCGGAACGGATGTTTTCGATGCGTCAAATCTTACCGCTCCCAATTTGGGCCAGGCGAGCCTGACCGTGATCGAGCCAGGCAGTTGATGGAGGCAATCCTTGAGAAATGGGACAGTCTGACTCGGACAGAAACCGGAATTGACGAATCAATTCGAGGGGCGCTGGTCGAGAGTGCCCTAGAAAAGCGCCTTCTTAGGACACTATCTGTCTTTTACGGGGAGGGGGCGCTTACGCCCCAAGTTCTTTCAGGTGGTCGACGTGGCTTTGTACTGCGTGCGGGGCGGGGGGACGCACCGCGACTATGGACGATCGAGCCGCAAGTACAGATTGATGCGCGATTCCGGGGGCTGCCGCGCAAGCGAGTGGACTTTCTGCTAACGCCAGTTGGGCGTGGCGGAGGCCTGCCGATCGTGATTGAGATGGACGGGATCGAGTATCATGCAAAATCGGTCGCGCAGGATCTTCTAGACCGGATGCTTATGATCCGCTCCAGGCAGGTACGGGTCTGGACGCTATCTTGGCGAGACCTCGACCCAGAAGACAAGGGTTACTTGAACCCACTCTCTGAAGCTTCCCTAGGGGCGCAAAAGACCGGGCCTCTAGGGAAGGCACTTGCAAGCCCACTTTTGTCCCAGCATGCCGACCAGGTCCGTAGCCTTCAAACTTTAAGCACACTTGATGCGTTAAAACGCCTCTTGGATGGGGATACTGACGGCGATACAGCGACACGTTCAGTCCTCGTCCGAGGCCTAGTAAAGGCCGGACGACCGCTCGACGACCTGCCAAGACACGCCGCATTATCGGAATCAGGTCGTTTGTACCTTGCTTCGCCCCAAGCTGCGGACCATGTCGGGTCTGGCGCATTGGATCTCTATTTAGCCTGCCAAAAGATCTCGCCTACCGAATGGGCTCAGTCTGATCATGATATAAGGCTTCTGCTGCGTGGTGTTCTTCCAGATCCGGGCGAGGTTCCGGCTGCGAAAACACTTTACACCGAGGCGTGGCGCGGGCTTTGGCGGTTAGTGAACTTGTTCCAGGGTGCGCGTGGGCTTCATATTGAGTTTGACGGGCTCGACACCCTGGCACCCCCTGATATGTCGGACCCGCTCGCAATCGGTGAAGAAAGTCCCGAGAGTGCCGCATGGGAGGAAGCGCGCGCCCTCTGTGATGACGCATTTCACAGCCTGATCGATGCTCTGATAGCGGCAGAGATTCTTGGACCCGATAGGGTAGGGGACGACCTGCTACTGGATGGGCGCGTTATAGGAATGATAGAGTTCGGCTGGGCTGACGCGCGCGTCGCCTTGACTGAAAGGGCCGTTAATGGAGTCGGCTGGCGTTTGATCCAGTTTGACCCGGAAACGGACCAAATTGGCGAGACAGTTTCGAGAATTGTATCAGCCCTTCAGGAGGCGCGGAAATGACGGACACAATGAACAAGCGGGTCTCTTATGACATTGGTTGTATGAAGAGCTTAAGAAAGTTGCCCGACCGCGTGGCTCTGAAGTTCATGGATATGATGACCCGCTATATGTCCGACCCGTCGGGCAACGGCCTGAACCTTGAAACCGTAGAAGGCGCGAAAGACAGCTCGATCAAGTCTTTACGCGTAGATCAGGGATATCGTGCAATCGCATTCGAGGTCGGCCGCGATACTATGTTTGTGCACGTGAACGAGCATGATAAAGCCTATCGCTGGGCCGCTGGCCGCAGAGTTAAGCTTGATCCAGAGACAAATCGGATTCGGATTATTGAAGAGGTCGAAGCCGTATTAGAGCCGGTTTCAGTCTCAGCTGTTGCTACTCCACGCTTGCTCCAAGGAGTACCTGACTCGCGCTTACGCGCGTTAGGAGTTCCAGATGAGGAGCTTGCGGCGGTTTGTATGATTCCTACAATCGAGGCGCTCGAAGCTGACGAGGATCGGTACGACCCGCTGACCTACCAGATCATATATGCCGTCGCTGCCGGCTATGGGGACGAGGAAATCCGGACCATGACCGGTACTGGCGGAGAGGCTGAGGTCGCCACAAGAGGGGCCGGGGTAGAGCTAACCTTTGGCCAACTGATCGAAACCGAAGAGAGCCGCCAGACGATTTTCATCCCCGACAGCGAAGCCGAGCTGCGACGTGTTTTCGAGGAAGGCCTTGAAGGGTGGCGTGTGTTTTTGCATCCCGAGCAGCGCAAGATCGCCTACCGCAGCTATAGCGGGCCTGCCCTCGTTCGGGGTGGTGCTGGGACCGGGAAAACGGTAGTCGCGATGCACCGTGCGAAGCACTTGGCAGATGAAATTGAAAAGGACCCCAGCCGTGTAGGCCAGCGGGTCCTTCTGACCACTTTCACAACCAGCCTCGCACATGACATCGAAGCAAACTTGCGGACCCTTTGCCCTGCACATCTAGACGCCCGTCCGCCTCGTATCGAGGTAATCAACCTCGATCGTTGGGTTTCCCAGTTCCTAAAGCGAAAGAGTTTCGAACGCGAAGTCGCATTCTTCGGGGATGCTCGGGACCGACTTGACCAGGTTTGGCGCGATGTATTTGATGACCATGAACTACCCGATGGGCTGTCCGAAGCCTTTGTGCGCGCCGAGTGGACACAAGTCATTCAAGCGAAAGGCCTTGTCGACCAGAAAAGCTATCTCAAAGCGTCCCGAGCTGGTCGTGGTACTCCACTCGACCGAAAGAAGCGGGCAGCCCTTTGGGATTTCTTTGCTGATTACAGGGCACGGCTGATTAGCGAGCGACTCGCGGAGCCGGATGATGCATATCGGGAAGCAACCGAGATATTGTCCGCCGAGGCACCTAACTTGCCTTATGCTGCGGTGATAGTCGACGAGGCGCAGGACATGGGGGAGCAGGCGTTTCGGTTAATCCGGGCGATTGTCCCGCAGACTCCGTCAGGAGACAGTAACTCACTTTTCATTGTAGGTGATGCGCACCAGCGGATATACGGACGCCGCGCCGCAATGTCCGGCTGCGGGATCAATGTCCGCGGACGTTCGAAACGGCTGCGTCTGAACTACCGAACTACTCAAGAGATCCGTGCCTGGGCCGTCTCCATCCTCGAAGGGGTCAGCGTAGACGATCTGGACGAAGGCACAGACAGCTTACGTGGATACATCAGCCTGATGCGTGGGGTCGCTCCGGAGTTGGTTGGTTATCGATCTGAAGCAGAGGAACTCGACGGATTGTTAGCCTGGGTCCAGTCGCTCCCGACAGACCAAATCCAGCTCGCCGAAATTGGAGTCCTATGTGCGCGCCGAGTTGATATGGACAGGGTCCAGGGCGTCTTGCGTGGAGCCGGGGTGGAAACTGTCATACTCCAGTCCGGTGCCGACGACCGGTCAGCTCCAGGTGTGCGAATAACCACCATGCACCGAGCGAAAGGGCTCGAGTTCTTTGCTGTAGCAATTCCCTTCTTATCGAGTGGCTCCTTCCCGCCACCTGGCGCTTTGAGGAACGCTGTCGATGCTGCGGATCGGGACGACATAAATACTCAGCACCGCTCGCTTCTTCACGTTGCCGCGACACGAGCAAAGAAAGCGTTACACGTTTCATGGTCAGGTCAGCCAACAACTTTGTTTTCAGAGCCTGTATGACACCCCACAAAGAATTTTACGGAAACAAACACTCGCCTGGTCAAAATGCACGGCAGCATCACTGTAGTCACCAGCTTTTCGTGGAGTCTATGCTTCATGCAACGCACACCACGGGAAAGCTTTGTATGGCTCATTGAGCAAAGCATTCTAAGCAGCTTCAAGATCTGTTGACTGCCCGGTGAAAGTGAGATTCTGAGGCATGATGATCTGATCGCAATTTGGGCAGAGCCAGCGCTTCAGCTCATTCAGCGGAGGGTGGGAAGTCATGCATTCTCTTCTGGTATCCATAATAAAGGGCATGGTTGTTGATGATTGAACCAGTAAGCACGTTGCAGAGCTGGCTTTTTACCTGCCTTAAGGCTGCCCGCGAAGCCGAGCGATCGGCCGCCTTGGAAGAAGCGACAGCCAATGATTTCGTTGACCGCAACGAGCCTTGGTTCCATGGCCATATTCTTCATAGACTTAACGATACGCTACGTGCGCATTATAGAACCTCACGAGCCAAAGGCATCCATGTGATGCCTGAAGCCAAGGTTAGCTGGCTCGATTTTCATTGTGGGTTAAAGGATGAATCCGGCAGGCGGCTAGTCCGCGGTCGGCCGCTTGAGGCTCTTGGAAACCGACAGCGCTTTGATATTGCGGTTTGGACGGAGGAATCTGTGGTTGGGTTGATCGAGGTAAAAAATGCCCCACGCATGGATCGATACCGATCATCCCTCGACGCAGACCGCATCCATAAAGCCCTTTGCCGTTGGAAGGATCCAGTACCAACCTCACTTGAATGGGGGATGATTATTGTTTCCGAGCGCTTATCAATTTCAGAGGCTAAGGATGAGGCAAATCGGCTAACTAGGCTCAAGGCAAGAATGGCTGGTGGGGCCCGAAATGCGAAGGAAGTTTGCCCGGGTCGAAATTTTAAGGTTGCATTCGAGCCTGAACCCAGTCAAGATACGCATTCACTGTGGTGGGGGATGCTCATCAGATGACGCAAGTTTCATCATCTTGGCCGAAGGTGAAAACATGTCCTGATGCTAGGTCGAGATCTGTGGATCCAACAACGATCCAAGCTCTCCGAGCTACCGTCGTAAGCGTGTCCATGCATTTCTACAGCCATGTTTTGAAGGCCGACAGCGCATTCTATTGGGTCCTTGAACACACATGCCTCAAACCCCCGGAATCTAGCAACAAATTCTTTAACTCAAGCGCTAGATCAATAAAAAAAGGCGATATTTCTCATTATCAGTTTGACCTGTTTTGGCGCATAATGACTATGAATACAGGCACCTTCGGCATCGTGCCGTTGTTGCTAGCATTTCTTATTATAAAGGTTGAGTAGATTGGCTGATTTATTGTCAATTATCGAACTTGGTCGTCCGACATCAAGGGGCGAGACTAAGCCATGGGGTGCGATCTGTGAAAGGCCTGACGGAAGTTTAGTCGAAGTTGTTCTAAAGGCTGCAAGTCATGTGCCTGGCGGGGTCAAAGCATTGGGCGTTGAATGGGCACTCGCGAATCTTGCGGGAGACCTTAATCTACCAATCTGTGAGCCTCATTTAGTTCGACTTGATGTCGACAGTCTTACTGGCGTGGCCGATCAAGCTTGGGCTGCAAAAGCTTTGGGAGGAAATCCCATTGCATTTGCCTCCTGCTTTGCTGGATCCAATGATGCGTATGGCGGCTTCTCTGCGTGGACAGCAGGTTACAGGCCTATCGGGCCTTGGCTCGAACAAGCTTGGCATACAGCTGCTTTTGACGTTTTTACTGATAATATCGACCGCAAACCTAGCAATCCTAATTGCTTAGTGCGTGGCGAGGAGTTCCGTATATTCGACCATGAGAAATGCTTTGCGGCACTGGGTGGCTTATTCATATTAGGTCCAAAGCCGAAGAAGCCGTGGGAAGTTGGTGGGGCAGACCTAGTCTTGGGCGAACAAGGTCATATCTTTTCCAAGCATCTCAGAACTTCTGAGATGCCAAGAGCAGCTATGAAGGATGCATGGCTTAGCTTGTCAGAGCATCAGATAAAGGAGTATGGATTGGTGTTGCCACCCGATTGGAGTGAAGCGATACCGGTTATTAACGCCATCGCAACGGCTGTAACCGATATTCAAGCTAACATTGATGGGTGTCTCGATGAGCTTTCACGGTGCATGTCATGACTGAGCGAACAAGATACACTTATGCTATCGTCCGCTATACGCACGACCCAATTTCTGCAGAGTTTGTCAATATTGGCGTTGTTGCAATTGATATGAGCGCACGCCTACCACTGATAAAATTTCGTCATGCTTACAGCCGTGTAAAGGCAATGTTCCCTTCAGTGGATCGAAGGCGCTTTCTTAGCATTGTTTCGGATGCCGAAAGAGCGCTGAAATCAGCTTCGAATATACTGCTTAGAACAGACCTATTTTCTGAACCGGTTACGGCACAGCAACTCGTTAGTAAAGCTATCCCACTTGAAGACCAAGGTCTTCAGATTGGCCACGTCGGGAATGGCGCTGCCAACGATATGTCACTGCGTTTTGATCAATTATTTGAACGCTATGTTCAAAAATACGAACGGGACATAAAGCGCGAGCGTCGAAGCGACAACGACGTTTGGCGTCCAATTAAAGAACGCTTCCAAAACGAACGAGTAGCGGACCTTTTTGAACCGCAAACCATCACCGCAAAGCTCGATCAGCAAAGGTTTGAACATACTTGGAGGAATGGCGTGTTGCATTGTATTCAACCGCTATCGTTCGATTTGGCCGATGAGGATGCGATACGGGAAAAAGCACGCAATTGGCTCGGAAAGCTTAGCGCTTTGGATGACGCCAAATCCGAGTTTAAAGCCTACCTCTTAGTTGGGAAGCCATCCGATACTAAGTTGGCCTCGGCTTTTGTAAGAGGGATAGCATTGCTTGAAAAGGCCAAGTCACAGGTGAGTTGCGAAATAGTTCAAGAGGCTGATTCCGAACAATTTGTTGCTAGTCTTGCTCAACAAATGCGGCAACATCACCAAGCACACTAGCGCGATCTGGTCCTAGGCCCACCTGCGCGCCCTGTTCAAATGCCCCCGTCCACCCCAGCCGCACAAGGGACGGCTCGCGCCTCTGCGCCCTTGCGCGTCTGGTTTGGCGTGGGCCGATGAGACGATTGCCGCGCAGGCGGCCCTGGTGATTGATATCCAACACTAGGAACTCCCATAGGGAGATTAGTCTTATGTCTCACGTTCAAATGTTACCTTTGAAGGCCTTGCAGCCCTCCCCTTTCAATGCCCGTCGCATTGATAAGAAAATCGCCATCGATGAATTGGCAGCCTCCATACAGGCACATGGCTTGTTGCAAGGCTTAAGCGTTGTCGATGTCGGTTCTGGCAAATATCAAGTCTCCGCTGGTGGTCGTCGTTTGGCCGCTTTGAAGCTCTTGCTCAAGCGCAAGGCCATCACGTCTGATTTTGAGGTGCCCTGTCAGATCGTTCCTGCTGACCTAGCCGAAGAAGCTTCTTTGGCTGAAAACGTCCAACGTGTTGCTATGCATCCCTTGGACGAAGTTGAAGCCTTTGGTCGCTTGGCTGGCGAAGGCCAAACAGAAGACGCTATCGCTGCCCGCTTTGGTGCAAGTGTCCGTCATGTTCGTCAAAGATTGGCCTTAGCGGCCCTATCGCCCACATTGAAGGAAGCATTGCGAAAAGGCGAACTTGGCCTTGATGCCGCACGCGCCTTTTGTCTGGTCGCCGATCATGAGCGCCAAGATGCGGTATTTGCCATCATGACCAAGCCAGTCAGCAATGCCTATGCTGTCCGGTCTTATCTCACTCAAGGAGCCGTTC
>CALRLV020000057.1:0-11195 GCA_943368895.1 Ferrovibrio terrae | reverse complement strand
GTCGATGTGACAGCTACACCGACCGTCATCACCACAGCCATGGTTCATGGTGGCGTGCGGTACAATATCATCCCAGAAACCTTAGAAATGGGCGGCACCTTGCGCACCTTTGACACCGCGCAACGACAAGACATCAAGAATAAGATGGAAAAAACGGTTGTGTCGCTCGCCGCCGCCTATGGGGCGGAGGCCAAGATTGCCTTCAACAGCGGCGACCCTTATGGCGGTAATAATGTCACCTTTAATGACCCGAATTTGGCGCGCGCCACCCAATCGGCTTTGGCCGAGGCGGTCGGTGCCGACAAGGTCAATATCAACCGCCCACCTGTTACGGGTGCAGAAGATTTTGCAGACTACCAAGCGGTGATACCGGGGGTCTTCTATCATTTGGGAGCCAGCAAAGCAGGCGTGCCAGAGTCCGAGTGGACCATCAATCACGCACCCAATTTTGACACCAATGAAGACGTCCTGCCTATCGGGGTGCGCACCCTTGTGATGACGTCCATTCGCTATTTGGAACGCGGCGTGCCGGCCGTGCGGACGAAGGGGAGTTGAGGGGCGCTAGCCCTCAACCTCGTCCTCCAACTCAGGGGCGGTAAAGATCGCTTCAAAGCTGGTTTGGTGCATACCGGCTTTCAGCCAACCGTATGGCGTGACATTGGTGGCCTTGATGATGCGGCGTTCAATCCGGCTGATCGGGTTGTCGCCCTCTTCGGGGACCAGATCAAAGTCGAGCACATTGACGCAGGCTAAATCTTGCTCGAACGGCAGCGAAGCCGATGGCCCCGCCCCGCACATCCAACCGAGCAAAAGTCTATTGATGCCTTCATGGGCGACAACCAGAGCGCTGCTCCAACCCGGACGGTGTAGCAGGGCCTCAATGGAGGACACTGCGCGCGCATAGGCATCGGCAAAAAGCTCACCGCCCTCAAAGAAGGTCGCGCCTTCCTTGCCTGCCTGCTCGAAGGTGAAGGTCAGATAGGCGCTCAATTCCTCACGCGTCGCAAAAGGGATGAACTTGCCAGAATGCAGCTCGGTTAGCCCCGGCTCATCCTCCAAAACCGGTGGCGCGACATGCTGGGACAGCACGATCTCTGCCGTCTCGCGCGTGCGGCGCAGGCCAGAGCAGATCGCAATATCTAAAGGCACATGGGCAAAGGCGGCGGCGGCCGCTTTGGCTTGCTCTTTGCCAAGCGGCGTCAAGCGCGCAATCGTCGGGTCTTGCGATTTGACGACTTCGCGTGAGCCATAATCAACATGACCATGGCGCATCAGATAAATGCGGCGTCGGCCGGTTGTTCCTTCCAAAGCGCTCATGAAGAAATGCCCCAATCGGCCAGAATGTCTTGGCTATGCTGGCCCGGCTTGGGCGCGACAGAACGAATGGTGCCGGGGGTCTTAGAGAAGCGCGGTGCTGGTGCCGGCTGGGTGACGCCTTCGACCTCCACAAAGGTCTGGCGTGCCACATTGTGGGGATGCTTGGCAGCCTCTTCCCAACTCAAGACAGGCGCAAAGCACACATCGGTGCCCTCCATAATAGCCGTCCACTCATCGCGAGTCTTAGTCTTGAAGATCGCAGCAATCTTTTCCGACAAGACCGACCAATTGGCGCGGTCAAATTGGTTTTGGAAGGCAGGATCAGTGATTTCAGCCTGTTGCAGCAAGAGCGCATAGAATTGCGGTTCGATCGAACCAATCGACACCCACTTGCCATCGCTGGTTTCGTAGCAATCATAGAAATGCGCGCCACCATCGAGCAAATTAGCATCGCGCGCGTCTTGCCACATACCGCTGGCACGCATGCCCCAGAACATGGAAGTGAGCGAGGCCGCCCCATCGGTCATCGCCACATCAATCACTTGGCCCTCGCCGGTTGCGCGGGCATGAATGACCCCAGCCAACAGACCGAAGGCGAGATAAAGCGCGCCACCACCGTAATCACCAATCAGATTGAGGGGTGGTGCAGGTGGTTCACCCTGACGCCCCGTGGCCCAGAGAGCCCCAGTCAAAGCGATATAATTGAGGTCGTGGCCCGCAGCTTTTGCCAAAGGTCCAAACTGGCCCCAGCCCGTCATGCGGCCATACACAAGCTTAGGATTGCGCGCCAAGACGACATCGGGGCCTAGGCCCAATTTCTCCAGCACGCCGGGCCGATAGCCTTCCAGCATGGCATCGGCCTGTTCCAACAGCTTCAAACAGGTTTCAACATCGTCAGGGTTTTTTAGGTCAAGGCTGATCGATCGGCGACCGCGCCCAGTTACGTCTTTTGCCCCACCACCTGAGCGTGACCGGGGGCCATCAATGCGAATGACGTCTGCGCCCAAGTCAGACAACAACATGCCGCAGAAAGGGCCCGGACCAATTGCTTCAAACTCGACGACTTTGACACCACTTAATGGTCCGGACATGGCTTTCCCCTTGAGCTATTGATTTGCGACCTTTGACGGGTCTTTGACCAATCTGTTGCGACAATGCGGGGAAAAGCGCAATGGCCAAAGCCACTTCAGGCAGGGGATAAAGTCCAGTCCACCACCCAAGGCCAATCCGGCCCACGGCGCATGATCTTGACGGGCGCCTCAGCCCCAAGATCGCGGGCCTGCCATTCCTTGAGCCCGTCGACACGCAGGCCGGACTTTCCAAAAGCCGCCAGCCAATCCTGAAACGGATGGGCAAAAGCGGGCATCGTGATTTCGCTACCTTCCGCGGTTTTGAAATGCGCCGATATGCCTTGCAGGGACACAAAGGGATGGATCTCGATGATCTTAATCGTGCCATCGGCCCGCAACAGGCGTCGCGCCTCTCGCAAGGGTTGCTCAAGATCTGCCACATGTTCCAGCGTGAGAGAGAAAAGGATGAAATCTGCGCTTTGATCTGGCATGGGAATGGGCGCGCTCATATCGGCTTGAAACAAGGTCCAGCTCGCATCACGTTTGTGCGCCTCTGCCAACATGGCTGCTGACAGATCAAAACCGATGAGATTGGAGCCCCCCCGTGCGGCCAAGGCCGCCAGATTGCGCCCCGTACCGCAGCCAAACTCCAAACAGGTCTTCTGCGCCAGGGGAAGTGACGCTTGGCTGAGCGCGTGTCCAGCGGCAAAGACCATTGGATTGTCATATCCATCATAGCTTGCCGCCCAGACATCATAAGCGGCTGCGACACCCAAGGTCACAGGTTCACTCATACAGGAATGACCTTCCAGTCAGCTGCGCGATTGCGAATCCAGGTCATTTGCCGCTTGGCATAATGGCGACTGTCGAGGATGGAGCGCGAAATAGCTTCATCATAGCCGCATTGCTCTTCAAAGAAATCGATCAGGCCGGGCATACCCACCGCCTTCATCACGGGCAAATCAGGCTCCAACCGGCGCTGGTAGAGCGCATGGGCTTCATTGAGACCGCCGTCCTCCATCATGCGTTCAAAGCGCGCCTCAATACGGGCATAAAGCACATCGCGCTCGGGCATGAGGGCAATACCTTCCCACGTACCTGATGCTAGGACCGGCGGTTGTGGGTCCTGATGCCAGTCAGACAAGGCCCTGCCGGTGGCTTCAAAAACTTCTAAAGCCCGCGCGATGCGCACGGCGTCCTTGGGTTCAATTTTCCGGGCCGCTTTTGGATCAACCTGCATGAGGCGTGCATGGGCTGCACGCGGATCAGCGCCAACCAGCCGCCGGGTTGAAGCGCGAACTTCAGGCGGGACAGGCGGGGTGGGCACCAAGCCTTGCGTCAATGCATGCGCATATAGGCCTGTACCCCCCACCAGAATCGGGCGGCGACCGCGGGCCTGAATATCGGCAATCACCGCTTCGGCCTCTGCCAGCCAAGCCCCTGTTGAATAAGCCACTGCCCCATCTATATGGCCAAACAAATGGTGCGGTACGTCGCCCATTTCAGCCACGCTGGGCCGCGCAGTCAGGATTTCCAAATCTGCATAGACTTGCATCGAGTCCATGTTGATGACTTCGCCATTTTGCTTGATAGCAGCATCAATGGCATAGGCGGTCTTGCCCGAAGCCGTGGGGCCGAGAATAAGGAGGGCAGTTTGCATGGCCTGCCTCTAGCCCAAGTTTTGGTATACCGCCAATAGTCTGATGCGAATAAGCTGAATGGAGTTCGAATTGCCCTCTCTGATCCTCGTGAGCCCCAATGGCGAAAAAGTTCTCGAAGAAGCCGTGGCGCGGATTGAAGCGCTGTGGGGGGAGGTCTCACTGAAGACGATCGAAGCAGGCGAAGCACTCCATATCAGCGCTAGCGAGGGAGACGTCGACGAGGCCATTTCTTGGCTAGACGGGCTGCCACTCGATTTTTCGTCGCGGCCCCCTGAACGCAAGGGTCTGTTGATCGCGGATATGGACTCCACCATCATTGGCTGTGAATGTCTCGATGAATTAGCTGATTTTGCCAATAAAAAAGCGGAAGTCTCGGCGATCACCGAACGTGCAATGGCGGGCGAGCTTAATTTCGAGGGTGCCCTGACAGAGCGGGTCGCGATGTTAACCGGCCTTGAGCTGTCCGCTTTGCAAGCCTGCTACGACGCACGTGTGGCTCTTAATCCCGGTGCCGAAGTCTTTGTGAAAACCATGGCGCATTTGGGCACCCATTGTGCACTGGTCTCAGGTGGGTTTAGCTTCTTTACCAGCCGCGTGGCAGACTGTGCGGGCTTCCACACCAATCGCGCCAATCAATTGCTCGACGATGGCGCACGTTTGACGGGCAAGGTCGCCATGCCGATCCTCGGCAAAGAGGCTAAGCTCGCCGCATTGAAAGAAGATGCGGCGCGCCTGAACTTGGATCTCGCCCAGACCCTCGCGATTGGCGATGGGGCCAACGACTTGATGATGATTGAAGCATCCGGACTTGGCATTGCCTATCGCGCCAAACCCATTGTTGCCGCTCAAGCCCCAGCCCGGATTGAACACGGAACCTTGGAGAGCGCCCTGTTCTTCCAAGGCATTCCACGTAGCGCCTTCGTGACGATCTGAAAGCCATAAAACCTTACCTCGAATTCATTTGAGTTGCCTGCCCCTTCCCGCTTAGGACGAGCGCGGGATCTAAAGGAGGGCTTGTTTATGACTCGTGGGTTTTTATTGGCGACAGCCGTGCTGTGCGTGGCTTTGGCTGGAGGTTCAGCCTTTGCAGGGCAAAGCGGTGCCTCACCATCAACCGCAGAATTGACGCGGCGCGCGGCTTTGGGCGTGGCGCTTGAAAACACAAATGAGGGTCCTAAAGTGACCCTTGTCACGCCGCACTTGACTGCGGCCTTGGCCGGTGTGGAACCCGGCGACATCATCCTAAGCCTCAATGGCAAGGCGACCAAAACCAATTCAGAACTGGTTGCCGCTGCAGGGTTGTTGCGCGCGGGTGATACCGCGACATTGAGCATTAAGCGTGGCACTGACACCAAGAATGTCACGGCGAAAGCTACCGCCCGCCCACTTGAGGCCATTCCAGAAGCCGATGTGCGCTATGGCACAGTATCGTTTAAAGATGGCCGCTTGCGGGACATCTTAGTGACCCCGAAGGCAGCCGCCGCGGGTGCCCCGGTGGTCTTTTTGGTTCAAGGCTATGGCTGCGGCAGCGTCGAGGGCCCACCGACCCACCCCTATCATCTGTTGGCGAAGACCTTAGCGGAAGCCGGGATCGGGTCCTACCGGATCGAAAAGCTCGGCATGGGTGACAGCCTCACCAACACACCCTGTCTCAAGACGGATTTTGCTTTGGAAATGGAGGGGTTTGAAGCCGCCTATCAGGCCTTGATCAAGGATCGCGGCATCAGCCCGGACCGCATCATCATTCTGGGTCATTCCATGGGCGGGATTCAAGCGCCGCTCATCGCCGCTAAAGGGCCTGCGCCGCGCGGTGTGATGGTCTATGGCACGGCGCTTCGCAACTGGCAGGACTATATGCAAGAGCTATTTGCCATGCAGGGCTTTTTGTCGGCCGGTGCCGACCCTGCCGAAGCCGAGCAAGCTGCCAAGGCCTTCCGGCCTCTCATGCAGCGCATTTTCAACGAAAGTGTCAGCCTGAAGACAATCGCCAATGAGAACCCCAATCATGATGCTATGTTGCGTAGCGCGTTTGATTGGGATGGCGATGATCTGATCCTAGGCCGCAATCTTGCCTATTGGCGTGGCGTTGCGGCGCAAGACACGGTGGCCGCTTGGCGCGACACCAAGGCGCCTGTCTTAGCGATTTACGGTGAAGCGGACTTTGCCGCCATTGATGAGCGCGACCACAAACGGATTGTCGATGTCGTCAATTTCTACCGTCCGGGCACTGCGACCTATCGCTTCTTGCCCGTCACCGGTCATGGTTTTGATATTCAAGCGAGCCGGGATGAGGTGCGGGCAGCCAATCAAGCGGGCAAGCCAGTGACTGTGGCGCCCTATAATCCAGAACTAACCAAACTGATGGCGGCTTGGATTAATAACTTGCCTGCCAAGAGCCAGATTGCGGCAAACTAAACGCTATGCTCGTGTCGAAGGGCCGTCATCAGCCCTTCGGCACTGGTTCACCTTCCGCTGGTGGTCGCGGCGGGCCGAGGCGGACACCAGCTGGAATGCCCCGTGTTGTGGTTTCCGCTTCAGCACCCAGATTGATCAATGGGCAGGCCGGAGGCGCACACAGCCAAATCTCCACCCGCCGATTACGAATACGCCCACGCTCGTCAGAGTTTGACCCCACTGGCAAGGAATCTCCGTAGGAGCGCACAACACCAGGCGTGACACCGAGGCCTTGCAGTGCCAGTGCAACGGTTTCAGCCCGCGATTGGGCTAGGCCAATATTGGTCACCCGTGCGCCGACATTGTCAGCAAAACCCATCACCGCGATCCGGCGCTTATCAATCTGGTTTTTATTGATGAAGGCAACAAAGCGTTTGAGGTCTTCTTCAGCGCGGGAGTCAGGCTGGTTGGCCCCGTCATAGAAGCGAATGTCAAAATTCATCCGCTCCGCGAACCGACCAAAGGTCCGGTAGTCATTCGGCGCATCCGGCGGGGTCAAGACTTTAACCGCGCTTAGGCGCAACGGCGTTATGCCCATACGCGCCACCAATTCTTGGCCCGGCGGCGAGGTGGCAAAATCCGCGAAGTCGCGCGCATTGGGATCGCCACCAGAGGAACCGACATAGACAAACAAGCGCTCGGTAAAGGGATAAGTCTCTGTCGAGATGGAGAAGTCATCCGCACCAACTGAACGGGCACCGCGCTCATTGAGTGCCAAGGCCTTTACACCGCCAGTACTACGCCGCGTGATCCCGATTGCCTTTTCATCGCGGCTGACAGCATCGGCCACCGCAACAGGCCCATCCAAGAAGGTGACCGTTTCAGGAGGTTCGCGGTCGCCCAAGAGACGCCCTGCTGGGCTTGAGTCAAAATCCGCACCGAGGTTTTCCAACTTGATGGAGATTTTACCCTCAGCCTCTTTAGAAACCTGATTCCAATCCGTGAACTCGCCGCTTAAGATCCGGCTCAAAGTCTCCGTATCGATCCGATTGACTGGATTGTTGCGGTTGACAATAACCAGGCTGGCATCAAGCCCGATGATCTTTTCACTCGATGCATTGGTGAAATTGCCCAAGGCTGACAAACGGTCTGCTTCACCGGGCAACACTTGGCGAGACGACATCACCGCCTCGAGGCGTTGCTGCGTCAGAGCTTCAAAACCACCCTGAGAGGAGCCTAGCGCAATCAGCACGCGGGCATTCTTGCCACCCCGCGACCCGGTCACTTCAATGACCTTGTCACCTTGCTCTGCCCGCACAGAGGAATAGCCCCTTACCCGCATCCAAGCCGATACGAGATCCATCATGACGCTTGGGCCCATGCTAGACGCGCCACCAATGCGGAACAGGACATCGGCTGGTTTGGGTTGTCCTGCGGCAAAGTCCTCAGTGATGGGAATTTGGCCTTGATCTTGTGCGGTAATGCGCTGGCCCTCGGCTTGGAATACCCAAGACATGTAGAAGAGCACCATAATGCCAACAACAATGACCAAACCCGTCACTGCCATCAGCCATCCAAGTAAATCAAGCTTAAGGCTAACACGCGGCATTTTCGGCAAACGCGCACCTTTGCCGGGCGAACGCTTTTCGGGCTTCTTCTTGGCATCTGGGTTGATCACCTTATTCCAGTCATAAGGCACATCGTCGCGGCCGTCTGCCATCCAGAATTCCCCAGGTTACCAAGTCTGCTATTTCGCGTGCCAAGCGATAGTCGAGGCGGACTGAAAGGTCTAGCTTCGCTGCCTGTTACTAGCGCGTTGGACGCAGCGCCCGGTAAATTGGCTTCCCGTCGCGGTACAATCGAATGACAACGGCATCGCGTTTGCGGGCCGCAGCCTGCAACGCCGCCCGCGCTTCTTGTGGACTCCCGATCGCTTGGCCTTGCACCTCTAGCAAGCCATCGCCAGGGCGAACCTGATCCTTGCCCGGCCCAAACGGATCGAGGGCAGAAACGACTACCCGCACTTCCGGTGGCAGTTTTGGACGATCTGAGGGCGCAGCGGCACGCAAAACAAGGCCCATTGCCGTAACTTTTGGCATCGCTTGGGGTGTTGGGGCTCGCACTTCGCTGGGCGCGCGTCCGATAACTAGATTAGCAAAGATCGCTTGACGGCCGCGAAAGCCTTCGACCTTTATTTTGGCACCTGCTGGCGCTGCTGCCGCAAAGCGAGCTAAAGCACGTGGGTCTGTCACGGGCTGACCGGCCCATTTCAAGATCCGATCTCCCATCCGCAAACCGGCCTTGGCGGCGGGCGAATTGGCAGCGACATCGGCAACAATGACGCCATTCTGCCCGGTTCCACCTTCTTCCGGCGTCAACAGGCGCGCGCGCAGCCCAATCCATCCGCGCTGCACGCTGCCGGTTTGAAGAATGTCGGACACGATCTTGCGCGCCAAATTAGACGGGACTGCAAAGCCGACCCCAACAGAGCCACCTTGCGTACCGCCTGGTGAGACAATGGCTGTATTGACGCCAATCACTTCACCGCGCGCATTGAATAAAGGCCCGCCGGAATTGCCACGATTGATGGCTGCATCGGTCTGTAAGAAGTCGTCATAACGGCCGGCCTGCAAATCGCGGTTGCGGGCCGAAATCACGCCCACGGACAAGGAATTGCCAAGTCCAAATGGGCTGCCAATCGCGATGGCCCAATCGCCGACACGTGCAGCATCACTATTGCCCCAAGGCACGCTGGCCAAACGCTGTGTCCCTGTCGCGCGCAGAACCGCGAGGTCTGTTTCTGTATCGCGGCCGACCAAGGTGGCGGGCAAGATTGTGCCATTCACCAAGATAATCTCAAACTGGTCGTTGCCTTCGATAACATGATTATTGGTGACAACCACGCCGCGCGGATCAATCACAAAGCCAGAGCCCGTTGAAGCCCCCCCAGCTGCCGCGTGTACAGAATCGCGCGGGGCACCGACCAAGGAGCGCTTGGCCCGGATCGCAACGACAGCAGGCTGAAGGCGGGCTGAAAGATCAGCGAAGCCGTTACCCAACCCGTTGGCGGAGCCCGCCGGTGCTGGCCCAACGCTCTGCGCGCCCACGGGCTCAAGGCCTGAAAGGCCCAACCCGATTACAGAAATCCAGAAACAAGCTAGCAAGCGCGCAATCATCATAGCTTACGACTTAGACCGGAGCGGGCATTTGGGAAAGTAACCCCCTGCCGCAAAGCGCACGCAATCACATAAGCCCCTCAATTAAAAAAACTTCATGACAGCCTTTTCACGGGTAATTGAAATGAAAATCATAAATAGGAAAAGTCGTAATTTCTTTTGGGCGGGGAAAACACCCATGGCTTCGGTTTCTTATCGCGCGCTTGCTTTTGCGCTTACTCCCCTACTAATTGTAGGTGGCTTGGGTCTCACACCCGCATTGGCACAAACGGCGGAAAACATCAGTCCAGCAAACAGCATCACCAATGCTTTGCCTGACTTAGTGGATGGGAAGCGCACGTTTCAACCTGCCTATTTCAACGACATTAGCCCTCAGACGGCAGCCGACATGGTGGCGCGCATTCCTGGGTTTAACATTGATGATGGCGAATCTGTTCGGGGATTTGGTGCCGCAGCTGGGAATGTGCTGATTGATGGCTCGCGCCCGACCAGCAAGAACGAGAGCCTATTCTCCATTCTGGCACGCATTCCAGCAGGCAATGTTGATAAAATCGAGCTTCTCGAAGGGGCAGCCGCAGGCGCTTTGGCACCTGGCAAAAGCCTTATCGTCAATGTGATCCGCAAGGCCGACAATAAGGCGAGCGGCAAATGGGAAGTGCAGGCAACAGGCGTCGGAAGTGGCCGGATCAAGCCTAAAATCGACACGTCTTATACAACCAAGCTGTCAGGCTTTAATATTACAACCGGCCTACACGGCGAGATCGAAAATGTAGACGATTTCATTGGCTATGAAGGAATTCTCTCACCATCAGGCGTCTATCTGGAGCGCGGTCCCAATGATGATCGGCGCCGGTCAAAATATGCCCAAGCTACCTTTGCGGTCGATGGCAAAGTGGGCGAAACAAAGATCAATGCCAATGCGAGTTATCTCGAAGGTGCGTTTCGCCGCGACTGGGTGCATGTCGCCTTCAGGCCCGCCGCTACCCTGCCCTTCCGGGTTGATGAGGGCAGGGAAACCAACCAGACCCTCCGCTGGGAAGTAGGCGGGGATATAGAGCGCCAAGTCGCTGGCTGGACGGGAAAACTAGCGTTGCTTGCCAAAGCAACTGAGGACGAGAATTCAGACCTTGCAGGCTTTAACCTCGTCGGACAGGCCAAGAATTTTGGCCGCTTTAACAGTCATGCCACTAGCGAAGAACGCGTGGCCCGTATGACCTTCAAAAGAAAATTTGGGGTCCACCAAATCGAAACAGGGGGCGAACTTGCCTACAATAGCCTCGACTTTAAGGGGCAATATGCCGAAGGCAATGGCACAGTGTTCGTTGTTCGCCCATCCGACATCTCCGAAACCGAAGTGTCGGAAAACCGCAAGGAAGCCTTCATAAGCGATTCTTGGACGCTATCACCGACCTTGACGCTTGAATCGACTTTGACAGGGGAATGGTCGACGATTGAACAGTCCGGGGCCTCGGGCAAGGAACGCTCCTTTTTCTATCCAAAGCCCCGCATTAAGGCGGCTTGGAAGCCACAAGAAGGCTGGACTTATCGGGTAGAAGTTGAGCGCGTTGTTGGCCAGC
>CALRLV020000056.1:0-11261 GCA_943368895.1 Ferrovibrio terrae | reverse complement strand
GATGCGGGCAGTCACATTGGTTGCCAATGTACTGAGGATTTTCTTGTCTTCCGTCTCGATCAGACCGTGAGTGACAATCTCGCCAATGCAGGGGCGCTCGGCAATCGTCATACGATGGTCGAAGCCACAAGCTTTGACAACTTCCACGAGAATATCGTCATTGAGAATGGGGCAAAAAGCTAAAATCGGCTGGGCGATATCGAAGGAATCCAGCGCAAGCTCGCGGACCAAATCTATCGGTGCCCATTCAGCCATTGCCAAGGTCGCAGATAGCTTCAATCGAACTTCTTGGCGCGCAAAATTATAGAGTTTGACGAGGATGTCCGAAAACAACGTCCGCTCCATCAGGCTCGCTTCATCACCGGTGTCGAGGAATTGAGCGGCAGTCGCTGCAACCAATGCCTCGCGAGCCTCTCGCGAACTGTTTTCTGCGAGCGTAATGAGAGGATGGAGGGTGCTATTGTTCGTCATTGCGGTATAATCGGTAGTTGTGGTGTGGTTACCAGATTGTAAACGCAAACCTACGAATGCAGAGTTTCTGCAGGTAACTTGACCGAAGTGAAAACTCGGGCAAGAGTTCTGGCCCTGTTGTGGAGGTAACGTTTGATGAATGCTCATACCCAAAATTCAAGTGCGCAGGGTGGAACCGCTTTACCCGCAGGCGCTGCACCCGCTTTAACCGGTATGATGGCCAGCGTTGCCTCACTCTATGGCGAAAAAGTCGAAGATGCAGAGTGGCGCGCCCGTGTTGACTGCGCTGCCCTTTATCGTCTGATCGCGCTTTATGGCTGGGATGACATGATCTTCACCCATATCTCACTGCGTCTGCCTGGGCCCGATCATCACTTTCTGATTAATCCGTATGGTTTCATGTTTGATGAAATCACCGCGTCCTCCTTGGTTAAGGTCGACTTGAACGGCAATGTCATTGAGCCGACACCCTATTTCATCAACCCAGCGGGCTTTACCATTCACTCAGCGATCCATGCTGCGCGAGAGGATGCGATGTGTGTGATCCATTGTCACAGTGATGCGGGTGTTGCTGTCAGTGCACAGAAGGGCGGCCTTTTGCCGATTTCGCAAACCGCCATGGCCTGCACCGCTGATCTTGCCTATCACGACTATGAAGGCGTTGCCCTCGACTTAGATGAGCGTGAGCGTCTGGTGGCCGACATTGGCACCAAGAATTTCATGCTCTTGCGCAACCATGGCACTTTGACGGTTGGGGAGTCTGCCGCCTCGGCCTTTATGCGAATGTTTTACCTCGAACGCGCTTGCAAGATGCAGGTCCTCGCCCAATCAGGTGGTGAGCTTTTAACCTGTGATGAGGCGATGGAAGAGCGGGTGGGCCAGCAAGTCAAACCTGCATTCACTCAGGCGCTTGGCGGAATGTTGGCGTGGCCGGGCCTGTTACGCAAGGTGGCACGCCAATCTCCCGGGTTCAACACTTAGATCCAAAAAAGCTTTCCGCTTTTCTTTGTTGGGGATGTGTCGGGCTTGGCCCGGCGGCCGCGATGGCTGGTGCTTGGGTGCCGCCGCCCCAAGAGGGCGTTTTGATTGCCAATTTGGTTGAGGTCAGGACCGACCAAACCCAATCAGGGACTTCGTTTGAGCTTTATGGTGAGTATGGCTTAAAGGGGGGTTGGGCGCTGGTTGCTGCCCCATCCTTGAGCTCAGCTGTCCAATCGGCCTCGAAGGAATGGGTCTTGGATGAGGTCCTGTTCGCCGTTCGGCGTAAGCTCTTTGTTGGCAAAACTCTGGCGCTCTCTACCCAGATTGGTGGCTTTTCCGTTCCCGGCGTGCGCAATAACAACGATAGAGCCTACGGAGTCGAGGCGCGGCTTGCACTCGGCAAAAGCTTCGGGGAGAGTGGTTGGGTTAATGTTGAGGCAGCCTCACGTTCATGCGGGGCAGGTGGCATTGGTGCCCGATTTGACGCCACTTTGGGGCTCAAAATGGCAAATGATCAAAGGCTCATTGTCAAAGCCTTTGGTGATGGTAATGGCTGCACCAAGCCAATAGTCCGGGCGCAAGTAAGCTATGTTCGGCCTATTTCACAAAAACTGGCTGTTGAGATTGGTTGGCGACAAAGCGTGGACCAAGAAAGTGCCTTTGCCGATCGGGGCTTCGTTGTGGGGCTATGGCAGAAGTTCTGACTGGAAATGTGTCATCCGCGCCCTAACTTGCTCCGTCAGGTGTCACGCAGCACGCAAGTTGATGGCGAAGCGTTCATGTTGCGCCCAAGACGATAAAAGTGCAGGGGATTATAATGACAAGGCGTCTACCCGCACGCTAAAATGATAAGCCTGCAGAGAACGAGCCAAAGAATAGCCTGTCTCGGAGATATTTGTTTTGAATGAGTTTCTAAGACGCCACTTTTTCTTTGCATTGGCAGGGGCGGCATTTGTCGCCATGTTCGCTTTCGTTTTGCTCAAAGAGGTCGGTCTTTTTGGCAAGCCAAAAATGGGGGGCACCGCAGGTGCATCTGCCAGTCAAGGGAAAGGCGGCGCAGGCAAGGGTGGTGCCCGTCCTGCCAATGTCACCTTAGCCAAAGCCGAAGTGCGGGTTTTTTCAGATCGGGTCGAGATTCCAGGCACGGCATTGGCCAATGAATCCATTACGGTAACATCCAAGGTTCAAGATGTTGTCGATGAAGTTCGTTTTGAGAGCGGTCAAAATGTAGAGCGTGGGGCGATCCTGATCGTTCTGGCGCGGACGGAACAGTCAGCTGACCTAGGTGGTGCTCGCAATGATGTTGCCGCGGCCTTTGATGATGCCGACGGAGTCTATCAGGAAGCTGCGGCAGCGCGTGCGGAAGCAGATGCAGCCTATAATGAAATCAATGCGGTCAGCCGTGATCTTGAGGCCGCACGCGCCGGTATTGCAGAAGCCGAAGCAGTTCGCAGCGAAGCCAAGTTGAATTTTGACCGCGTCACAGCTTTGGCTGATCGTGGCTTTGCCTCCAAGGCACGCCTCGATACTGCGCGAGCTCAATTGCAATCGGCGGAGTCCCGTCTTCAAGTTGCCAAAGAGCGGGCGGAAGGGGCCTCCCAACGGATTGAAACGCAAAAGGCGCGGGCCAATGCGCTCACCCGCCGTGCCCAAAGTGTGGACCAGCGTGCCCAGTCGTCGCGCGCTCGGGCTCAAAGTGTCGCAAGCCGCACCAATTCAGTGCAGTCACGTTTGTCAGACCGGATCATCCGTGCACCTTTTTCTGGACGTATTGGTCTACGCACCGTCAGCCCCGGCCAATTGGCGCGCCCCGGCGATGTGTTGGCGACACTGGATGACATCTCGCAGATCAAGGTCGATTTTGATGTGCCTGAAACACGGATAAATTCTCTACAAGTCGGCACGGAAGTGGCGATCCGCTCGAGTGCGATCCCAGACCAACTTTATAAAGCGACTGTGCGTTTTGTTGATACACGCATTGATCCCCGTTCACGGTCCATTCGTGCGCGCGCCTACATTCCCAACGACGGTCGGTTGCGTCCGGGCATGTTGATGAGCGTGGACCTGATCACACCGGAGCGGCGCATGCCGGCGGTGCCGGAAGTTGCGCTTCTCGAGGAAGGCAATGCGAGTTTTGTGTTTATTGCTCAGAGCGATGGCAAAGATGGACAAAAGGCCAAACGTGTCCCTGTCAGCGTTGGGATGCGCCGCGACGGCTTTGCTGAAATTGTCAGCGGCTTACCTGCCAATGCACTGGTGATCACCGAAGGCCTCGTCGGCTTGCGAGACGGTCAAGCGATTAAGCCCATTGGTGGGGGCGCGCCGGGGACGAAGTCAGCAAATACAAAGGCGGCAGTGCCTGCAGCTAAATCAGACGGGCGTGGCGGCTGATGTTTCTCGCAGACGTCTCGGTCAAGCGCCCCGTCCTGGCCACAGTTGCCAGTCTACTTTTGATTGCGTTTGGTTTGATCGCCTTTCGCAGCCTGCCATTGCGTGAGCTGCCCGCTGTAGATCCCCCAATTGTCTCGATCACGACGCAATATCGTGGGGCGTCGTCGGATATTGTTGAGACACGCATCACCCAGATCATTGAGGATCAGCTAACCGGTATTGAAGGCCTCGCTTCCATCCAAGCCTCCAGCCGAGATGGCCGATCGTCCATTCGGGTTGAGTTCAAGCTGTCCCGAAACCTTGATGAAGCGGCAAACGACGTACGTGCAGCAGTTAGTCGGATTCAAAACCGTCTGCCACAGGGTGTTGATCCGCCACAGGTGGAAAAATCCGACGCAGATTCGGATCCAATCATGTTCCTCAATCTGGCGTCGAGCAATTTGACGACCGCCCAATTGACGAGCTTTGCTGAGCGGACCTTGGTTGACCGTTTGAGCGCGATTGATGGGGTGGCGACGGTGCGCGTGTTTGGCGGCCTGCGCCAATCCATGCGGGTGTGGCTGGATACCGAGGCGCTCGCGGCGCGCGGGCTTACGCCTGATGATGTCGATGCTGCCCTTCGGACCCAAAATGTCGAATTGCCCGCGGGCACCATCGAAGGCCAAGAACGCGACTATACAATGCGCATCGCGCGCGGCTATCGCACGGCTGAAGAATTTCGGCGCATGCCGATTGGCCGCAGCGGTGATGGACGGGTAACGCGCCTTGAAGATGTCGCCCGTGTAGCCGTAGAGCCAGAAGATGACCGGCGGATTTTCCGGGGCAATGGCGTCAATCAAGTTGGACTTGGCATCGTAAGACAGTCCAACGCCAATGCGCTAGAGGTCGCAAGGGCCATACGGACGCAAAATGATGTCATTGCCAAAACGTTGCCCAAAGGCACGACCATCGTTGTAGCCTTTGACTCGACGGTCTTTATCGAGCGAGCCATTTCGGGCGTTTGGACAACGATGGCGGAAGCCATTGTTCTGGTTATCCTCGTAATCTTTTTATTCTTAGGCTCGTTCCGAGCCGCTCTATTGCCGGCGGCGACCATTCCAGTCTGCTTGATCGCAACTTTCGGCGTATTGGGTGTCTTTGGGTTCTCAATTAATCTGATCACCCTCTTGGCACTGGTTCTCGCCATTGGCTTGGTGGTTGATGATTCCATTGTGGTTTTGGAGAATATCCAACGCCGGATTGATCAGGGCGAACCGGCGCTCATCGCGGCACAGCGCGGTACGAATCAAGTCGCTTTTGCCGTCATTGCGACGACGGCTGTATTGGTCTCGGTCTTCACGCCGCTGCTGTTCACGGGCGGTTTCGTGGGAAGGCTATTTGTTGAGTTAGCCGTGACGATTGCATCTGCCGTGACGATTTCTGCCTTTGTCGCGCTAACGCTAACGCCGATGATGGGCTCACTTTTGCTGCGGCCTGCCGACAAAGCCAACAAGCTTTCGGCATTTATCGATAAATCGTTTGACGCTGTTCGCGCCTCGTATGCTACGTCGGTGAAGGCCAGTTTGAAGGCCCCTAAAGTCGCCTTTGCAGTCATGGGGGTCGCCATTTTGGCGGCAGGCTTTTTCGCAACCAAGCTACCTAGCGAGCTTATCCCACTGGAAGATCGCGGCAATATCACCGTGCAATTTAGCGGGCCAGAAGGAGCAGGCTTTGCCTATACGCGCCAGATTGTCGCCAAGGTCGAACCAGTTCTGGCTGAGTATGTCAAAAGCGGCGAGGCGTCTCGGACCCTCGTCATCGCGCCCAATTTCCAAGATCAGGGCACCAATCGCATGAATCGGGGCCTAAGCCGGGTTTTCTTGGCTGAATGGGGGACGCGGCGCGATGGCAATGAAATTGTTGATGAATTGAACCGCAGGTTAGCCAGCATTCCAGGCGCACAATTCCGGGCTTCCATGCAGAATGCGTTTTCGGGCGGTCGCGGGGGCGGCGGTAATGATGGTGTGTCCATCGTTCTAGGTGGCAGCGATTACCAAGAGCTCGCAGCAGTTGCGGAGAAGATCGTTGCCAAAGGTCGGTCTAACGAAGGCTTTGCCCGAATCCGGATGAATTACGAGCCGATCTCGCCCAAGATTGAGATTGCGATTGATCGGGAACGGGCTGCCGCTCTTGGCGTGTCTGTTCAGTCCATAGGCCGCACTTTGGAGGCAACCACGGGCTTGCGCCGTGTTGGCACCTATCCAGCCGATGGCGAAGAATATGACGTCATTCTCCAAGTTGACCGGCGTGAGCGGCAGAGCGTGGAAGCACTTGGCCGCATCTATGTGCGTTCAGACCGCACTGGCGAACTGGTGCCCTTAGCCAACCTTGTCACCACCAAGAATTTGGGTGGCACAGATGATCTGCCGCGTGTCAATAAATTGCGCGCTGTCACGATCACAGCCAATCTCAATAAGGGCTATTCGATCGGTGAAGCTGTTAAGTGGTTGGAGGAGGCCGCTGCGGCGGACATGAAGCCCGATATGAAAATTGACTACACAGGCCAGTCGCAACAATTCAAAGAGGCAGGGTCTGCCATTGGCTTTGCGTTTGCCTTGGCCATCCTGATCGTGTTTTTGACGTTGGCGGCGCAGTTTGAAAGCTTCGTCCATCCGTTGACGATCATGATCACGGTGCCGCTGGCCATCGCCGGGGGCTTGTTCGGCCTCTATGCGGCAGGCTTTAGCCTAAACATCTATTCTCAAATTGGCTTGATCATTCTCGTGGCTTTGGCAGCCAAGAACGGTATTTTGATTGTCGAGTTCGCCAATCAATTGCGCGACGAGGGCCGGGCTGTTCGTGATGCGATTGCCGAAGCGGCTGACCTTCGCTTGCGCCCAATCTTGATGACCTCTGTTGCAACAGTTGCTGGGGCCTTGCCTTTGGCATTGTCACATGGGGCTGGCAGCGAGGCGCGCGCCAATATTGGCGTAGTTGTGGTTTTCGGCGTGCTGTCCGCGACGGCTCTAACCCTTTATGTCGTGCCCGTCGTTTATATGTTGTTGGCGCGATTCACGGGCAGCCCTGAAGCGCGCGCCAAGGCGATTGAGGACTTTGAGCGTAGCGAGAGCCAAGCGCAGGCCGCAGCGGCTGAGTAACAACTGGGGTACCGCTACTGGCAAGTTCTGACGGCTGGCGCTAAAGTGCGCTGATGAACGCTATTGCCCCCGCACCCAAGCCGTCATTATCGCCGCAAGAGTTGTCAGCCCTTGCCACTGTGGAAGAACGCCTGTTGTGGCTGGCTTCTTGGACCATTCATAACGCCAACCATCTGCGTCCGAATCGCGATGGTCTAAAAGTTGGTGGGCATCAGGCTTCATGTGCTTCGATGACAAGCTTGATGACAGCACTCTATTTTAAAGCGCTGCGTCCCCAAGACCGGGTTGCGGTAAAGCCCCATGCCAGCCCCGTGTTTCATGGCGCTCAATATTTGTTTGGCCGCCAAACACGCGAACAATTGGAGCGGTTTCGTGGCCTTGGTGGCGCGCAATCCTACCCAAGCCGAACCAAAGATAAGGATGATGTCGATTTCTCGACCGGCTCCGTTGGCTTGGGGGTTGCTGTAACCGCTTTTGCCTCTTTGGTGCAGGATTATTTGGCCGCCCGTGGCCGTGTGTCAGCTGAATCCATGGGCCGCATGATCGCGCTTTTAGGTGACGCTGAACTGGATGAGGGCAATATTTATGAGGCCTTGATCGAGGCCTATAAGCACGATCTGCGCAATATTTGGTGGATTGTCGACTATAACCGCCAAAGCTTGGATGCCACGACGTCTGAACGCATGTGGGACCGGTTTGATGACATCTTTGAAACAGTTGGCTGGGACGTTCTGACCCTCAAATATGGCAAGCGCCAGTTAGAGGCGTTTGCGAAGCCTGGCGGCCAATCCCTTCAGGCTTGGATCGAGTCCTGCCCGAACGATCTTTATGCAGCTCTGAGCTATCAGGGCAGCACCGCTTGGCGGGAGCGCTTGTCGCAAGATTTGCCCGCAGACGGACAAAGCCTCATCGGCACCTATGATGACGCAGCGCTGTCTAATCTAATGACGCAACTAGGGGGCCATTGCCTCGAGACCTTGGTGGAGGCCTTTGATCAAGCGGCCCAAGATGATAGGCCAAAGTTGTTCATAGCTTATACGGTTAAAGGTTGGCGGCTGCCGTTTCAGGGTCATAAGGACAACCACTCTGGCTTGATGACTCCAACCCAAATTGATGCGCTGCGTCAGTCGCTTGGGGTCCCTGAGGGCCAAGAATGGGATGCGCTCGCAGGTTTGAACCAAGCAGAGGAAGCAGCGGTGCGCGCTTTGATCGCCCAAGCGCCGTTTCAAGCCGACGCGAAACGTCGGTTCAATCCTTCGCCTGTGGCTATTCCGGATAGGTTTGAAGTGCCGAGTGGGGAACAGCAAGCCACGCAAGCGGCCTTTGGCAAGATCCTCGCCGATATTGCCAAAACCGAAAGCGACTTTGCCGCTAGGATTGTTACGACCTCGCCAGATGTAACGGTCTCCACCAATTTGGGTGGCTTTGTGAACCGTCGGGGCTTGTTCTCGCGCACCACCACCAAAGACGTGTTCAAGGACCGAAAGATCGCGAGTCCGCAAATCTGGACAGGGTCTGGGGCCGGCCAGCACATCGAATTGGGCATTGCCGAGAATAACCTCTTCCTCAATCTTGCCGCTTTTGGTTTGGCTGGCGAACATTTTGGCGAGCGCTTGTTTCCCATTGGCACGCTCTATGACCCGTTTATTGCCCGTGGCCTCGATGCGCTGAATTATGCAATCTACCAGAACGCTCGTTTCCTTGTGGTCTCGACCCCATCGGGCTTAACGCTTGGACCTGAAGGTGGCGCGCACCAGTCGATCAACACGCCCTTGATTGGGATGGGCCAGCCGGGCTTGACCCATTGGGAACCTGCCTTTGCCGACGAATTGGCCCTTTTGATGCGCCATAGCTTTGTTGACATGCAGGAAGAAACAGGAGGATGCCATTATTTCCGCCTGTCAACGCGCATGCTGGAACAGCCGGTTCGGCAGGATGCCAGTTGGCAGGCCGGGGCCTTACAAGGTGCTTATTGGCTGATCCCACCAAGCCCCGGGGCAGAGCTAGCTTTGGTCTATTGCGGGGCGTTGGCACCAGAAGCAGTGTCTGGCTTTGACGCATTGAAAGAGGATTATCCAGGCATGGGGGTGCTGGCGGTAACCTCGCCAGATCTGTTGCACCGGGGCTGGACCGCGGCAGGGCGCGCGCGCTGGACGGGCGGGCCCCGCTTGGCCAGTCACATTGAACAGCTCTTAAGCCCGCTACATGCACGGGCAGGGCTGATCACCTTGCTCGATGGATCACCCTCAGCCCTGTCTTGGGTTGGTTCTGTTCTTGGCCATCGGGTACGTGCTTTGGGTGTAGAGCAATTTGGTCAGACCGGCGATTTGCCAGACCTATATCGGACCTATCGCCTCGATTGCGAGGCCATTTTGGATGCGGCGGCCGATCTGCATTTTTGAGGATTTACTTCTTGGTAAATAATCAAAAAGGGTGAAAATAGGAAATGGTCGAGCCCTTAAGGTGTCGACTCGGTCGGGCTATCGATCCGATCTAAAAGCCCAGTCAGCCTACCGTCATTCAGGCGATTTAAATCGTCAAACCACTGCGACTTTCGAAGCTGCGTGGCATAAGTCATGAGTGCGGAGTGCAAGAATTCAGGCGTTGCTACATGCGCCTTTTGAACTGCTGCAAACCCTGCCTCAGCTTGGCCCTTATAGACATAGTCGTTTAAGAACCCGATGAGTGGCGCAAAGCTTGTCGCGTCGTCAGGCTTTAACTCAGCCGCCTCCATCGCAGCCAAACGGGCAGATGCAGCTAGGTCCAGGGCTTTAGCCACTTCACCTTTGGAGCCCTCATCTGATACGGCAAACGCACTATCCAATTCTAATTGAGCCTCTTCGAAAGCTTCAGCCAGCAAGAATGGGGCATGACTCTGCGGTGTTGTCGCCTTCATCGCCTCCAAATACAGGCTAAAGCGTGTGCCGTTCCATACCAATAGGATCGGTGCCAATGGGGTTCTCAGCTCGTAGATCTGCCCATCCAAAGTGACATCGTCAAAGGCAAGGAATGCTGCTGGAAAAGGCTCAGAGCGCTGAAGTGGTACAAACCGAGAGGCGCCACTCCCGCCTAAAGCCAATTTGCCGATGAACTTACCTGTTGGTCCGTCAAAAACAAATCGGGTGAGGCAGCAATGCATGCCGCCGGACCAGCCATCCACCACGAGGTCGGGATGGCGAGTTCCTGCTGCCTGACGGTCCGCCGACGAGAGGTCAAATTGCTGGATAGGATTGTTTGGATCGGCGGGTGGAGCATCCAATTTTCTTCCGCCATGCCAAACAACTAAGCTTTCCTCTTCGGGGTTTATAGGGACGGCATAGATATGCACGTCACCGATTTGCCCCACGAGGCGACCTTCATAAACTGGCTTTGGCAGGAGGAGGATAACAACCACCCCAACACAGCCCAAGATAAAGCCAGCCATGGCCAGTTTCGTCAAGACTATGCGAAAATGATCTGCGGGCCGCGGGCTGCTTGGCCCTTGATGCGGGCTGATGGGGGGAGGATCATCCATTCCGGTCATTGCCCACATCTTCTATCACCAAAAGGCGGCAATTGCATGCACGAAGTTTGGACCTGCGCGCAGGCGAATGCTAGAGTAAAGCGGCAAGGTTGCGTCCGAATCGCAACCATCCTGATCAGCAACAGACGGCTTACCCCTTGACCGATACCCCAGATACAGACGGCGCAGATCCGATTGAACCCAACCGCCCAGAGACAGTCATTGTCGATGTGAAAGGCATCACGCCAATCTCTATCGAGAATGAGCTGAAGTCTTCCTATTTGGACTATGCGATGAGTGTAATCGTGGCGCGGGCTCTTCCGGACGCGCGCGATGGTTTGAAGCCTGTGCACCGGCGGATTTTGTATGCCATGGGCGAAGGCGGCTATACGCCTGACAAGAAGCATGTGAAATCTTCGCGGATTGTGGGCGACGTTATGGGTAAATATCATCCCCACGGCGACAGTGCGATTTATGACGCCATGGTTCGGATGGCACAGGACTTCTCCATGAGTTTGCCTTTGATCGACGGGCAGGGGAATTTTGGCTCGGTCGACGGCGATCCACCTGCCGCCATGCGTTACACTGAAAGTAAGCTGGCTAAGGTCGCCATGGCGCTTTTGGACGATATTGATGAGTCCACAGTCAATTTCCAAGACAATTATGATGGCTCGGAGAGTGAGCCTGTCGTTCTGCCCGCCAAATATCCAAACCTTTTGGTCAATGGCGCAGGCGGCATCGCTGTTGGTATGGCGACCAATATTCCTCCCCATAATCTG
>CALRLV020000055.1:0-11268 GCA_943368895.1 Ferrovibrio terrae | reverse complement strand
TGCCACGACGAGGCTGCTGCCAGAAGCAGAATTGCAAACGTCACTGTCAGTAGTCTGGGGATCGATTTCATACGGCCATCCTAAAGAGATGGGTGTTTTATAGACCACATGGTGTTTCCGTTGAGTTAAATTACCAATTTTAGTCGATTATTTTGGTTTTTGTGGTTTGAGCATGTGGGGTACTCACTTTCAGTTTCACGTCATTAACGGACGTATGCACGAAGAGGTGCCAGATTTCCGACTCGACTCACCGGCCTCTTCGTGATTAGAACAAATCAAGAACATAAAGAACGGAAAGGTGTGTAATTTTCAGCCATGAGACCGGATTTGACCGCTTTGCGTACCCAGATACGGGCGATTGAAACAGAGGGCCGTCCGGCCTTGAGCTGTTTGCCAACAGGTGCAGACAGGTTGGACGCGGCCTTGGGGGGGGGCTTGGCTTTGGGCGGCGTGACCGAAGTGGTTCCGGCCGCTTTCATGGATGAGCCTGCGAGCCTGCACTTTGCTTTCGCTTGTTTGGCCAAGGCGCTGCAGCAGCGTTCTGGCGATCTGGTGGTGATTGAAGATGCCAGTCGCGGGCAGGGATGGGGGCCTGCTTGGGGGCAGCTTTATGGCCCGGGTTTGCAGAAGCTTGGCGTGTGTCCATCCCGTATTTTGTTGGTGCGTGCTCCGGATGTGAAGGGCTTTCACGCCTGTCTGGAGGATGCGGCGCGAACCTTTGGATTGGCCGGTGTTTTGGCTCTGTCTGGCCCTAAGGCAGGCTTTAGCCTTGCCGGCGCACGGCGAGTCCAATTGGCGGCAGAGCAGGCCCATAGTTTGGTTCTGGCTGTCCAAGGGCTGCGCACCTCTGCCTTTGCGCCAGCGCGTGCGCGACTGGTTATCGCCAGTCGACCGTGCCGCCCTGTGCCTTTGGGTACAGCACTGCCGGGGCTTGGGGCCCCAGCTTGGAGACTTCACCTTGAGCGTGCCCGCAATGGTGCACGTCCACAATCCTTTGACTTGGAGTATGATGATGCGACGCATAGCTTGTATCAGCCTGCCACGTTGGCCAACCGATCGCCTAAGCCGCACCGCCTCTCTGCTTAAGGGCGATGGGACACGTTTCTCGCGCGCTAAGCCGTGCGCCACGGTTGCGCGTAGTGCGGGGGGAATTCGCCTCATTGCCCTTAATCGTGCCGCGCAAGAGGCAGGCCTATCCTCAGGCATGATGTTGGCCGGGGCGAAGGCCTTGGTGCCAGATGTTTGTGTCGCCGATAGTGATCCCGTGGGGGAGGGCGAGGATCTGACCGCTTTGGCGCGCTGGGCCATGCGGTGGAGCCCATATTGTGCGCCAGTCAAAGGGCTTGAGGGCACCCATGCTCTCTTCCTCGATATCACCGGCTGCGCCCATTTGTTTGGCGGTGAAGCGGCTATGTTGGCCGATATGGTCATCAAAATGCAGGCTTTGGGCCTAACAGCGCGGGCAGCTTGCGCGGCGACACCGGGGGCAGCCTTTGCCTTAGCGCGTTTTGCGCCAGAGGCACGCCATGGCTTGAGTGCGCCGGATGGGGCGGCTTTGCGCGCCTTGGTTGGGGCTTTGCCAGTGGAAGCTTTGCGTCTGCCAAGCGCCACGACAACGGGCTTGCGGGCTTTGGGCTTGAAGACCATTGGCCAAGTCGCCACCCAATCGTCTGCGGCTTTGGCAAGGCGGTTTGGCATTGATCTGGTACGCGCTTTGGACCGCGCCCGTGGGCTTGAGGAAGAAGCTATCGACCCGGTTGCCGAGATCATCCCGCGGCGTATCCGCTTGCGCTTGGCCGAACCACTGATGACCCGCCATGGCCTTGAGCTGGCGGGGGCGAAGTCTGCGGGGGAGATGTGCACGCTTTTGGACTCCTATAATGAAGGCGCACGCCGTTTGGTTCTAAATCTCTACCGTGTGGATGGGGTCGTCTTACAGCTTGTCGGCGGGTCTGGACGTGCCCATCGCGACGCGGTTTTGTGGGCGAAGGTCTTGTGCGAACGGATTGAGGCAGAGGCCAATGGCGCTGGGCTTGATTTGGGCTTTGGGATTGATCTGATTGAAGTTTGTGCACCCGTGGTTGAAGTCCTGGAAGGCCAAGTCATGGACTTGGATCCAGTCGCAGCTGCCGCTTTAGCCAGCGCCGATGCACTCCATCGTTTGGCTGACCGCCTATCCGCCCGCTTAGGCGTTGGACGCGTGACGCGTATGGAGGCAGTAGCCCATTGGGTACCCGAACAGGCTGTGCGCCAAGTGGCTGTTGCCGATCGACGCCCGCAGGTGAGCCATTTCCCCGAAGCTTTGGCGGCGCGGCGCCCTGCTTTGCTGTTAGAACGGGCCGAACCAATTGATGCCATCGCCGAAGTGCCAGATGGCCCACCCCGCCTGTTTCGCTGGCGCGCTTTAGCTTTCAAAGTCGCTTGCGCCGAGGGGCCAGAGCGTATTGCCTGTGGCGAGGCCCATGACCGCGACTATTACCGGATTGAGACCAGTGAGGGCCGTCGCTTCTGGCTCTATCGCCAAGGCCTGCCCGGCAAAGTGGATCATCCCAAATGGTATGTGCATGGGAGTGCGGCATGAAGCCCCTTCGCTTCGTACCGATCAAATTTAGGTGCAGCCATGCGCATCTTTGAGCCTTTGGCGACAACCAGTTTCTCCTTCCTGAAAGGGGCAAGCCAGCCCGATGAGATGGTGTGGGCGGCCCATGGCCTTGGGCTGCAAGGTTTGGGCGTTGCGGATATCAATACGGTCGCCGGTGTGGTGCGGGCCCATGTCGCCGCCAAAGAAGCCGGCCTTAGACTGATTGTGGGCGCGCGCCTGGTTGAGCCCGATGGATTTGAGACCGTCCTTTATCCCAAAGACCGGGCGGCTTGGGGACGCTTGACTCGGTGTTTGACGCGCGGCAACCGCCGCTCGCGCAAGGGAAGCTGCACGCTAGAAAAAGCCGATCTGTTAGAGGCCATGGACGGGGCTTGTGCCATCCTTGTGCCGCCCCCCATCCTCACCCAAGCTTGGTTGGATAAAGCTCAGACCCACCTGTCCGACGCACCCTTGACCGCTGACCTTTATGTGGCCGCGACCCGCCCTTTTGACGGTACAGACTTTCAACGTCTGGCCGCTCTGGTGAGCCTGGTTCACGGCACGCGCACACGCCTAATTGCCACCATGGATGCACTGTTCCACACGCCAGATCGCCGGCTGTTGGCCGATGTTTTGGCCTGTATCCGCACCAAGACGACTTTGGAAGCTGCGGGGTATTTGCGTTTACAAAATAGCGAAAAATGCCTGAAACCTCCTGAAGAAATCATCCGCCTCTTCAAAGGGTTTGAAGATTGTCTTCAGGCGCAACAGAAACTTTTTGATGCGATCAATTTCTCCCTAGACCAACTGGCTTATGAATATCCCGATGAAGTTGTAGCACGGGGGGAAACCCCGATGGATAGTTTAATTCGATTGAGTGAATTGGGCGCACAAGGTCGCTATCCTGAGGGGGTACCGGAGCGGGTGCGGGCGGCCCTGGATCATGAATATGCGCTGATCGCGGAATTGAGTTACGCGCCTTATTTTCTGACCGTTTATGACATTGTCGCCTTTGCGCGCAGCAGGGGTATTGTGTGCCAAGGCCGGGGGTCTGCTGCCAATTCGGTGGTGTGCTATTGCTTAGGGATCACGGCGGTAGATCCCATCCGCGTCGACCTTTTGTTTGAGCGCTTCATCTCAGCTGAACGGCGCGAACCACCCGATATTGATGTCGACTTTGAGCATGAGCGCCGCGAAGAGGTGATTCAATATATCTATGACAAATTCGGCCGCCATCGGGCAGGTATTGCTGGGGTGGTGATTTCCTATCGTGGCCGCTCTTCCTTGCGCGAAGTTGGCAAAGTGATGGGGCTGAGCGGGGATACCCAAGAGGCTTTGGCCAAGTCCGTTTGGGGCTGGGGGCGCGGTGGGGTTGATGCTGCTTTGATTCACAAGATGACGGGCCTCGACATCACAACCCCAGTCATCACTCAAACGTTGGAACTTGCCCGGACCCTGCACGGATTTCCCCGCCATTTGTCTCAGCATGTTGGTGGCTTTGTTATCACACGCGGGCCGCTGGATGAAGTGGTGCCCATTGGCAATGCTGCCATGCCAGACCGGACCTTTGTGGAGTGGGATAAGGATGATCTGGATGCCTTGGGTATTTTGAAGATTGATGTGCTGGCCTTAGGTATGTTGACCTGTGTGGCGCGCGCGTTTGAATTTTTAGAGCATGATTATGACATCAGGCTCGGCCTCGCTGATATTCCAGCTGAAGACCCTGCCGTTTACGACATGATTTGTGAGGCCGATACGGTCGGCGTGTTTCAGATTGAAAGCCGGGCGCAAATGTCCATGCTGCCCCGACTGCGCCCACGCACCTTTTACGATCTGGTGATTGAAGTCGCCATTGTGCGGCCGGGCCCTATTCAGGGTGATATGGTCCATCCTTATTTGCGTCGTCGCCAGGGCCAAGAGAAGGTCACCTTTCCTTCCAAGGCGCTGGAAGACGTCTTGGGCAAGACCCTTGGTGTGCCCTTGTTTCAAGAACAAGCCATGCGGATCGCCATTGTTGCGGCAGGCTTTACCCCCTCTGAAGCAGACCGTTTGCGCCGCGCCATGGCAACTTTTCGCAAGGTCGGCATCATCCATGAATTTGGCAAACGCTTGGTCGATGGCATGGTGGCCAATGGCTATGAGCAAGATTTTGCTGAGCGTTGTTTCCGCCAGATTGAGGGCTTTGGTGAATATGGCTTTCCTGAAAGCCATGCAGCCAGTTTTGCTTTGATTGTTTATGTGTCGGCTTGGCTGAAGAAGCATTGGCCGGAGGTTTTTCTGGCCGCCATTCTCAATGCTCAACCCATGGGCTTTTATGCCTCTGCCCAATTGGTGCGTGATGCCAAGGAGCATGGGGTGGAGGTGCTGCCGCCAGACGTCGGCTTTTCGGATTGGGATAATGTGTTGGAAGCGCGTCCGGGGCAGTCCCGTAAGGCTGTGCGCTTGGGACTGCGGGAGATTAAGGGCTTTAAGGAGGCCGATGCTGCCCGCTTGGTTGCGGCCCGCGCTGGGGGCGGGGCATTTCTGGATGCGGAAGATCTAAAGCGGCGCGCGCGGCTGAATGGCAGGGCGATGGATTTGCTGTCCGATGGTGACGCGATGGGCAGCTTGAACTTGGATCGCCGCCAAGCACTTTGGCGTGCCAAAGGCCTAGCCGAGCATGCCTTGCCCTTATTTGAACATGCCAGCGAATATGGTCCAGAAGTCGACCCGGCCCTGCCAGAGATGCCGCTGAGCGAACAAGTCGTTCATGATTACGCCCGTTTGCGTCTCAGTCTCAAAGCCCATCCAGTGTCCTTCTTCCGCGCTGAATTGGCCGAGAAGCGCTTTGTGACCTCCCAAGCGCTCAAGACCGCCCCCAATGGTGCGCGAGTTGATATTGCGGGCCTTGTCTTGGTGCGCCAAAAGCCCGGCACAGCTAAGGGCGTCTTGTTTGTGACGTTGGAAGATGAATTTGGATCGGCCAATGTGATTGTTTGGCCCAAGATTTTTGAGCGGTTCCGGCGTGAGACGTTGGCTGCAAAGTTCATGGGCATCAGAGGCAGGCTGCAGCGAGAGCATGGCGTCATCCATGTGATTGCGGATCGGGTCACCAATCTGAACCCCCGTTTGGCAGACTTGTCCGACGGTAGCCGGGACTTCACCCAAGCACTTGCCCGCGCTGATGAACATCAAAGCCCGCGCGAAGACCCCAAGCTGACCCAAGCCAATAATCGTGCCCTCGCCCAACAGCGGACCACGCGCGCCTTCGCCAATAGCCGCGATTTTCACTGAAAGCGGTCACATGCCACAGAGGAAACACACAAAGCCCCCCTATCGCCACCAAGAAACTCTATTTAAAATTGATAAATCACATAAATGCACCAGAAGAGTGCAGCACAAACGGAGACGGCGATGACTCAGATTCAAAGCCTAACTGCCGCGGTTTTACTCGAGTTGCGTGCCGCAAGGCGTGAAGGCGACCTCCACCATATCCTAACCACTTATGCCAAGGCCTGCGGCTTTGGCTGGTATCAACTGGCCCCCGGGCCGCACAACCCGATGCCGGACCCAACAAGCCTGTTGAACTTCGGCAATTTTGATCCCGCTTGGCGACGCCAATATGCGACGGAACCTAGTTGCCGGGCCGATCCTGCCCGTAATCAAGCCATCCAACGGGCAGGCTCTGTCCAGTGGCAACGTGCTTTTGCCTCTGCCCGCAGCCCTGAACAACGCGACTTTGTGCAAGCCTGTCGCCAACAAGGGTTTCGCGACGGCATCACAACGCCTGTGCATGGCCCGCAAGGCTGTGTGGCCATCATGATGTTTGCGGCTCCACGACCGCTCCGGCTTGACCCGGATGATGAGGAGGCGTTCAGCCATATTGCAATGGCCTTTTACCAGCGCGTCCGTCGGCTGACGGCTGCTGCCCTGTTTCAACCCGCTGAGCCTGCGCATTTGACCAGTCGTGAGATTGAATGTTTGCATTGGGTTTTAGAAGGCAAAACCAATTGGGAGATCGGGGTTTTAACTGGGGTGACGGCCCGCACCGTTCAGTTTCATTTGGGCAATGCGTCACGCAAGCTGGGTGTGGTCAACCGGGTTCAGGCGGCGGTTCGGGCTTTGTTACGGGGCGATTTGTCGGTCCATCAATTGAGCCAACCTCGCCCTGAGATCAAATTGGAAGACCCCTATGCCCGCCGACTTCCCAAGCCTGCCGCGCATTCACGTCAAAGTAAGACTTCGCAGGCATCTTCGGGCCAATCTGTAATCTCGTCGTTTCGTGCATGAGAGGTTTTCGCTTTGACCCAAATTTTGGCCCTAATGATGGTGGCATTATCGGCGACTTCACCCTTGTCGCCAGATTCACCGGCTGGTGCAGAGACTTCCTCGCAATCAGGCCCCCTTATGCCAGGTCTGAAGAATGCGATTGCGACCCCGGATGGGGCCGTTCCGCTCGATTGGTCTGGACCTGCTGCGAAGCAACCTGGAGCAGATGCGAGCGTGGAAGCTTTTGATCCAACGGCCAGTTTGTTTGGCCCTTCAAATCTGTGCGTTGTGACTCCAGGACAGCCCACCCCCAATTGTGCGTCCGCCCCAGAGCAAAGTCTGAAGGTCACTGCCGATATCTTCAGCGGCGATGTGAACCCAGATTCCACCTGCCAAACGCAAGAGGATGTGCGCATTGGCGCTGATGGCAAGCCGCAACGCGTGTTTGCCACCGTCTGTGGCGATGAAGCGGATTCGTGGAATTATCGCCAACGTGCAACGGCTGCCAGTAAAGCCAATCCAACTAGGTCGACCAATCGCGTGATTGGGCCGAATGATTTGGTGCCGCAAAAAGCGCCCTGAGCCATTCACCTGAGTTTAGCTTCGGGCAGGGGCTTCACCGCATCTGCCCGCTTGCAACCTGCGCCCAGACAGGTTTCAACAAGGCGTGTCGCATGCCTTTTCCCTTTCCTGTCCGCTGCCCTTTGAGCAGGGCCCGCCGCGCTTTGATGTCGGCCTTGCCCCGATTGTGCCGCAAGCTTGGCTGATGCCTGATGATCAGGCACATTGGGTAGCGCCCAAGAACGAACTTATGGATGCAGAGTCCGACGCGGTTTTTGCCAGCATAACAGGCTCTATGCCCGGTCAGTTAGAAGCAGCACAACTGGTTGCCAGCGCGTGCGGTCAGAATTTTGATCCGGGCGAGCCTCCCTTGTTTGCCGCCAGCCGTTTGGTTTCCGACGATCTGGTCTTGATGGAAATGCGCGACGGGGCTTGGACCAACACGGCCTTGTGCTTGTGCAGCCCTACTTTCTTCTCTGCCCATGATGCCATCGGCAAAAGCCTCTTTGGCCTGCATCGACCTGTACCGGGTGGCGACCCAGGCCTTGGCGGGCGCATCTCTCGTGTTTTCTCCCTGCTGCGTGATGAATTGGTGCTGGAGCGACATAATTGGACCGTGCAGTGGGGCGACGCGCGCTATACGCCCGACGGTTCGCCCTTGCGTGCAGCGGCGGTGGCTGCAGCCCTTGAAGTGGCAAAAGAGGCGCTTCATGTGCGGGTGGAGCGTCAGACAATTCGCAGGCTTCCCCAAACGGGCGCAGTCCTCTTTACCATCCGTATTCGGCTCTATCGATTGGCAGATCTGCTGACTGATGCTGGTCTTGCGCGCGCCTTTCGCCAAGCTTGGACAGAAGCGAGCCCAGATGTGCGCGCTTACAAGAAGTGGGAATGCTTAGAGCGCCACGTTGCCGCCTTACTTCACGAGTAAGCAGGAAATCCCTAACCCTTCTGCGTGTTACGCGTTGCGTCGCAGCAAACGTTCGTTATTGTGATTATTCACAGGCGCTTGGCGCGCCCTAAATCTAAATCGGAGCAACAGCTTGTCCGCTCTATTTGATTCAGATAGAGCGGGGGTTGCTCTAGAACCGAGGCTCACTTGAAAGTTTCCAAAACAACCCTGTTTCTCTGTGCCGGTATGGCTGCTTCCTTAGGTAGCCTCGCCTTGGCGCAGACCGCGGGTCAGAAGCACACCAAGTCCAAACGCACCCAGCGTCCACCCGTGGTTCAGAAAGTAGCGCCGCCAGTTGCAACGCCGACTCCGGCCCCGACGGTAGAAGTCGTGGCCCCAGTCGTCGAAGTCGTGGCCCCTGTCTCAACGCCTGAACCCGCCCCGCCACCACCGCCAGTTACCGATGAAGCTGCGCGCGAGTCGCTTAAGGTGGGCACCGCAGCCAGTGCGACAGGCGATCTTCGCCAAGCCGAACAAGCCTTTCGCGCCGCACTGACGCTTGCCCCACCGGGGGAAGCTGGCGATCCAATTGCTTGGGAAGCCTCCAAGCGTTTGGGCTTTTTAGCGTTTGAAAAGCGCGATCCACGTTCGGCTGAAACCTTCTTTGGAGCTGAGGCTGTCTTGGCGCGTCGGCTCTATTTCTCGGGTAAAATCTCTCCGCGCGCCTTTGCTGATTCCGTCCAGCGCTTTGCAAGTGCTACAGGGTCGATGGGCCGATCGGGTGAGAGCGCGGCTTTGTCCTTTTACGCCCAAGAGATCAAATCGCGCGCCCAGGCCGAGGTTTCCTCTCAGCTTCTCAATCGCGACACCAATGATCCAGCTGACAGCGTCGGCAATGTCCGCGTGGCTGCCAGTGGCCTCTGTGTCGTTGGACGCGACCCGATTTTAAAAGATCGCGTCAGCTGCGAAGATGAGGAGGGCGCTCGTGGAGAGGCCTTGGCCTTGCAAGCACGTCAGATCAAAGCCAGCGCTCCGCCGCCGCCTACCAAAGCCGAACGGGAAGCCAAAGAGGCCAAGAATAAAGGCAAGGGCGGCTAAGCCTATTTTGTTTGAGGCACCAGTGGCTGGCGCATCGGGTCAAAGCCCAAGGCCCTGACCCAGAAACCCAAGGCACCGGGATAGGTCCAAGTTCTGGCAGGACCTAAATCGACATGCAAAAAGCTTCGGCCATAACCTAACCCCGTAAAACCTGCATTTACCGCAGCCTGAAGGATGCGTGTCCTGTTCTTGCCTGAAACGGCGATGTCGGCTGCAATGGCTTTGGTGTGATAAGAATTAGCTACGCCCCCGACTGACGCATTGTGGGGCCGACAGCGGTGGCCGGATCGGATGATCAGTGGGCCAACTTCGCGGCGCATCGCCTCGAGGGCATCCAAAAAGCGCGGGTCATGAAAATACTCCCCCTTACAATGCTTGCGGCAAGGGCAGGATAATTCTGTCGCCGTGAAATGCGGCCAACGCCAACCAAGCTGAGCGGCAGGGGGTGGGGAAGAAAAAAGGGCCATGGGTCAATCCTCTGAAAGAAGACGACACCATGGCCCCTTGAAAAGGTCAGTCGGATAGATTGACCGATGCAGACTGATTTAGCGCGAGGGTGCTGCCATGATCCGCGCTTTCGCGGCTTCATATTCAGCGGCCAAGCGGTCTACAAACTCACCAGCAGTCGCCACTTTTTTGACGGCCCCAATGCCTTGGCCGCAGCCCCAAATATCGCGCCAAGCCTTTTTGGATTGATTGCCACCAGAGCCAAAGTTCATAGCCGATGGGTCGCTTTCAGGCAGATTTGCGGGGTCAAGGCCTGCGTTGACAACCGAAGGTGCCAGATAATTGCCATGCACGCCAGTAAACAGGTTCGAATAGATGATGTCATCGGCATTGCTGTCGACGATCATTTGCTTATAGGCCTCTTCGGCATTGGCTTCGGCGGTCGCGATAAAGGCAGAGCCGATATAGCCAAAGTCCGCGCCCATAGCTTGGGCAGCCAGAACAGCGCCGCCATTGGCGATAGAGCCGGATACGCACAAAGGCCCATCAAACCACTCACGAATTTCTTGCACCAAAGCAAATGGCGACAACGTGCCCGCATGGCCACCAGCGCCCGCCGAAACGGCGATCAGGCCGGTTGCGCCTTTTTCAACGGCCTTTTTGGCAAAGCGATTGTTGATAATGTCGTGCAAAGTGATCCCGCCGTAGGACTGGATAGCTTGGTTCACGTCTTCGCGGGCCCCCAGCGAAGTGATGACAACCGGCACCTTAAACTTCACGCAGGCCTCTACGTCATGCATTAAACGGTCATTGGTCTTGTGAACGATTTGGTTGACGGCAAATGGCGCTGCTGGACGGTCTGGATTTTTGTCGGTCCACTCACCCAATTCGGTGGTGATTTTGTCGAGCCATTCTTCGAGCACATGAGCAGGGCGCGCATTGAGCGCCGGGAATGAACCCACCACACCGGCCTTACACTGAGCAATGACCAGATCAGGGTTGGAAATGATAAAGAGCGGGGCTCCAATCACAGGGATCCGAAGACGAGATAGAACTGCAGGTACCGACATGTGAACTCCCAGAGCAGTGTGGCAAGTGCCATTATGGCTACGTTTATGGTCACGTCTTGGCGTGTCCTGCGCTGCGATGCAAGTAGAAGCACACGACTAAACTGGCATTGACCACCAGAAGCCTACAGGCCTTTCTCGCGGGGCGGACAGATTATTGATCACATTTCCGAAACATTTTTGATCCGAAGGCGAATTAACCGCTATTTTGGGTGGACTTTACCCCATGAGCCCAACAAGATGGTAGCTCGGCTTGGGGAAGTTGTATGAGCGCGAAAAAGCCTGAAGAGAATGGTTCGTTTGAGCCAACTCCAATGACAAATGCAGACGCAAGTGCCGTTAGCACAAGTTCCGACCTTAAGATTCGTCCTGATTAT
>CALRLV020000054.1:0-11289 GCA_943368895.1 Ferrovibrio terrae | reverse complement strand
AGACGGGACACTTACGGCCAATGGTGGTGATACTTTCATCATGTTCGTCAGCTGGGACAAAACGGGCAAATTATCGTCGAGCAGTATACATCAATATGGCTCCGCCACCCTGGACAAAACCTCGCCCCATTATGCCGATCAGGGCAAGCTCTTTGTTGAGATGAAGACAAAGCCCGTTCTGTTCAACCGCTCTGACCTTGCGGGCCAAATTGAGCGCAGCTATCGGCCCGGCCGCTAAAAGAATCAAAGGAAGGAAATCGCGATGAACCGTTTCTTGGCCCACACCGGCGCGAAATATCCCATCATCCAAGCACCTATGGGCTGGATCGCGCGCTCGCAATTGGCGTCTGCTGTCTGTGAAGCCGGTGGCCTCGGTGTGATTGAAACTTCTTCTGGCGAAACAGAGAATTGCCAAGCCGAAATCCTGAAGATGAAGACGCTGACCAAAGCACCCTTTGGTGTCAATCTGCCCATTATGTTTCTGAAAAATGATGCGATTTTGCAGTTCATCTGCGAGTCTGGCGTCAAGTTTGTAACCACTTCAGCGGGCAGCCCAGCTAAGTTTATCGCGCCCTTAAAGGCTGCCGGAATTGTCGTCTATCACGCGGTGCCGACCGTCGATGCAGCCCTGAAATGCGTGGAAGCCGGTATTGATGGTCTGGTCGTAGAGGGCGCTGAAGGTGGCGGGTTTAAGAACCCTGAGGAAGTCTCCACCCTCGTGCTTTTGCAAGCGATCCGGCGTGTGACCGATGTACCTTTGGTGGCAGCAGGCGGCATTTGTGACGGCAAAGGTATGGCTGCCGCCTTCGCCTTAGGGGCAGAGGCCGTCCAAATGGGCACGCGTTTTGTCAGTTGTGCGGAGAGCCCAGTCCATCACAATTACAAGCAAGCTATCCTCGATGCTAAGGAGACGGGGACCTATGTCCTCAATAAGAAGGCAAGCCCCTGTATTCGCGCGCTGAAGACCGAGCGTACGGCAGCCATCTATGAGGCGGGTGTGATGCCGCCCGATACGTTCAAGGGCATCTTGGACCTCTATTTTGGTGGCGACATGGAGGCGGCTGTTGGCCTCGCAGGCCAAACCTCTGGTCTCATCGATGAGATCAAGACCGCTCGAGAAATCATTACCGAGACGGTTGCTGAGTTTCACGCGATTTCTGGCCGTATGGGGGCCATGGCGGCGGCGCAGAATTTTGGCTGATTAGCGGGCGAGCCGTGGCGCGCCTGCAGATGAACCAACGCCGTCGGGCACGGGGACACCTGAGCCGACATAATTCTTGTTGATCACCAAGACTGGGTTTTTGTCCAGAGTAAGCGTCTTGGCGACAATGACGCTCCAAGCCGAGTCTTGCGCCACATTACCGGCTGCCGAGATATAAAGCTCGCTGCCAGGAATATAGATGGTGCCCAGCAATTCGCGAACGCGGTTCGACGAAATCGTAAAACGCTTAGTATTGGTGCGGCCGGTTGCAATTAAGAAACCAGCCAGCGGGCCTGTTTTGCGGGCGGTCAGGTTCACAGTAGAGTTTTGGCCGAAGGAAAAGGCGCGATTGGTGTCGAAGATCAAAACGACATCGTCACCCTTAAGCGTGGCTCTGCCATTAAACTCCATCTCGCCTTTGAAATAATGTTCGCCAGGTTCAAGGATCATCGTCGCATTGCCATTGATCGAGATCTGCTCGCAATGCACGCCAGGCGGCAAGCTGACGGTTTCGTTCCCGCTATATTGAATGCTTTCTGCCGTCGTGGAGCAGCCCGATGGCGGGGTAAGGTTGAGGTCTTTGAAAGGGTCTTCAATCGGCAAGGCACCCACGCCGGCCGAAGGTGAGATTGTGCCGCTGGCCGTTTTGACTGCTTGGACGACACCGGCCTCTATGCGCGCCAAATTGACAACCGAGATCCCGGAATTGGATTGGACCAAGCAGCCAGGGGCTCGAACGATAGAGCGGTCCATAACATTGGTGCCAATTGCCGCCGCTTGGTCGATCTGCAGCACGCATAATGGCGTCTTGCTCAAGGTCTCGGCAGTCGATGTCACCTCAAGCGGTGTTTTGCCTGTTACAAGGCCCGAAAACATCGACTGAAATTGCGCCCGACCTGTCACGCTGACGGTGCCGGATGTGCGATTAATTTCGACCGTGAAACTGGGGGACGAGACGTCGGGCAGAGCGCTGACGGCGTTGTTGGCAAGCGCAATGGCGGTGCTACGTATGCCGTCATCGCCACGGGTTGATACGCTCAACTCGCCCGCACCGGCCAAAGCGCCCGCATCGGCGGCTGCCTGTAAGCTGGCCTTGCTTTTTGTGATGCCGGCAATTTCCACACCGCACAAGACAGCATAACTCAAAGGTACCAGCGCCAAAGCACCAACCATTGTAATGTTGCCTCGCCGAGATTTCTTGCTGTTTAGTCGGTCAAACATCTTGCACGCCTACTGCCGAAGGGCATTCTATAGGCTCACGAGCTAAAGAGACGATTAAAGTGGATGTTATGATATGATTAATGTTCGTAAGTAATCAATTACCATGATTTGTTCTTATTTTCAGTGCACTCAAATGTCTGCTTTTCAACTACGACAATTCGAGTGGGAATTCCATCTCAATACCAAAGCCGACATCTTCACCGTTGACAAGATGTATTTCACCGCCAACAGCTTTCAAGCTGCCAACAGCTGTAGCTAAGCCGAGACCTAAGCCGTCTTCAGTGCGCTGAAGAGCATTACTGCCTTGCTTGAAGGCCTGAATAGCAAGCGCAAAGCTGGTTTGGTCCATGCCTTGGCCCGCATCGGTTACCCGGATTGCCACACGTCCGTTGGCGGATCTTTGGCCGGTCACATGAATGGGTGCTTGGCCATGAGCAAAGGCATTTTCGATCAGATTACGCAGTGCCGTTAGCAATAAGTCGTAATCGCCGGTGATTTCGCTATTGCCAGTCCGGTCAGCCAGTTTCAGGTCCGTGGACTTACCCCCACCGCGCAAGGCCTCACGCGCTGCGGCCTTAATCAGGTCTGCCACTGAAAACACCTTTTTAGTGACTTCAATGTCACCAGACAGGATGCGTGCCGATTCCATCAATTGATCATGCATCCGTTTGAATTTCTCAGCCGCCATCAGAATCTGGCGGGCATGACCTTGGATAGCGGCATTCTCGCTATGGCTTTCGATCAGACGACCAAAGCCCAAAATGACATTGAAGGGCGTGTTAAATTCGTGCCGCATCAAGCGCAGAATATTGGTTTTCAAGCTGTCTGCTTGCTCTGCCATGCGCCGGCCTTGGCGCTGCTTGGCATCGGCACGACTGTTGCGCAGCACATAAGCTAATTGGTGGCTGACCAAGCGCCAGTTCAATGGCTTGATCGCAAACGACGTCGCCCCAGTGCCATAGGCGCGGTCGATTGCTTCCATATCTTCGCGACCGGTAATGACCACGATGGGCAAGTCTTCGAGGCTGGGTTCAGCCCGAACGGCCGCGATCAGTTCAAAGCCGTCCATCACGGGCATTTCCAGATCGACCAGAGCAATGTCGATCCCGCCCTTCTTCAGGCGCTCTAACGCAGCACGGCCATCTTCTGCGACTTCAACTTCCATTGTGGGGCTGGTCAGATAAACGCCCGCGAACTCGCGGAGAATAGGATCATCATCGACCACCAAAATTCGAGCATAATCGGTCGGCACGAATTGAGAGGCAGCCGTCTGGCTAAAGTCAGTCATAGGGAGCGACCTTAGTAAGACAGCGGGTCAATGCTGTTTCAGCATGCCCATAATGATGGATTTTAACGGCGTTGTGCACGTCTATTAGACTCCTGTTGGACAAGTCTGTAGCTTAAATCGGTTAACCGCCCGTCAAGCCAAGTTGTCGGCATGCAGCGCTGTCACAATGTTTGGCAGCGACCAAATTCTGTTGGTTTAACCCGCACTTAATGTGTCCGCGCTACCTAGTGTGCTCAATGCCAATGCCTAGGTTTGATCAGGTGAAAACTCAGACAAAGCCTCCTAAACAAAAAGCCCAAAAGGCTAAAAAGCCAAGCTCGATCCGGCAACGGTTGGCGGCGCTTGTGTTGGGCTCGGTGGTTTTCTCGGTTGTGCCGGTCACCATCATTTTTGCCTATCAGGATATGACGCGCCACGCTCAAGCGCGCTGGTCTGAAATGCGGACGGCAGCGCAGGTTTTGGCCAGCAGTGCCGCCGAAGCCGTTCAAGACCAAGATCGGCAACGCGCTTTCATCGCTATCCGGGCGATTTCGCGCAGCCCGGGGATCGTCTATGCTCGGGTAGAATTGGCCAATGGTGCGTCCTTGGCTGAAAACGGCTCTGGCACACGGTTGCGCAATGATGTGCGCCTGGACAGCGATAGCGCCAACCCGAACCTTGTGGCCCTGATCACCACCAAATCGGTGGAAGTCGTCGCGCCGATCGAATTGGGTGGACAAGTTTTGGGGCGCGTCGTTGTTGTCCATATGGCCAATGACTTCTTGACGCCCTTGCTGCGTTCCATCGGCGGCGTTTTGGGCATCGCCTTTTTGGCCCTCATGATGTCCCTGGCAATCTCGCGGCGCGTTCAACGCGCCCTGACAGAGCCTTTGAGCGATCTTACAAAATCGGTCGCCGCAATTGGCGAGAAGGGCGACTTCTCGCAGCGCGTGGAAGCGAGCACGACTGATGAAGTCGGTACCTTGGTGACCGGCTTCAACGCCATGTTGGAAGCTATTGGCGAGCGGGATCGGCGCATTGACGCCCATATGCGCGGTCTGGAAGCTGAAGTGGCCGCGCGGACCAGCGACTATCTGGTTGCCCGCGACTCGGCCGAGCGCGCCAATGCCGCCAAGTCTGACTTCTTGGCCACTATGAGCCATGAAATCCGTACGCCAATGAATGGTGTGATGGTCATGGCAGAATTGTTGGCCGCAGAATCCTTGCCGGCCAAAGCCAAGCGTCATGCCGACACAATTGTGAAGTCTGGCCGCAGTCTGTTGGCCGTTATCAACGACATTCTCGACTTCTCAAAGATTGAAGCCGGTAAGCTTGAAGTCGAGATTTGCGAAATCAATTTGCTGGACTTGGTCGATGATGTCTTGGCCCTGTTCCATTCCAAAGCAAGCGAAAAAGGTTTGGAACTGGTGGCCTCTGCCCATCCCCAAGCCCCCAAGATGATCCCTGCGGACTCTGTGCGTCTGGGCCAGGTGATCTCTAACCTCGTTTCCAACGCCTTGAAGTTCACTGAATCCGGCCATGTGCTGGTTCGTCTGGAGCCAGATCCAGACAGCCAATTCTGGCGCTTGATCGTTCAAGATACCGGTATCGGGATTGCTGAAGACAAGATCGCTGGCATCTTCTCGGCCTTCTCGCAGGAAGACCAAACCACGACCCGTCGCTTCGGTGGTACGGGTCTGGGCCTGTCCATCTCTAAGCGCTTGGTAGAAGCAATGGGCGGCCAGATTGGTGCGACGAGTAAGCAGGGCCAGGGCACCAGCTTTCACGTCCGCTTGCCAGCACTGACCGGTGACGTGCGCGTGCTTGCGGCCCCACCCCATTTGGAAGAGGCCGACACGCCATCTTGCGTCAAAGTTTATGTGGAAGGCCAAGTTGAATCTTGGGCGATTAGCCGCCGCTTTGCGGCAGCTGGGGCCGTGATTGGTCAAACCGACGCTCTGCAGCCAGACTTGATCATTGCGGACAAGGCCCATCGCACCGAATTGCCAGCTGGATTTAACCCCAAAAAGCTTGTTTTGATTGCAGACCCCGACGATGCCGCCGCCGATGCCATGGTGCGTGCAGGCCAGGCAGTCGCGGCGCTACAACGACCCGTCCGCCATGCTGATATGGATCATTTGATCTTGGCACTGCGCAATGGCACCACCTTCGCCCTCAGCCAAGGTGGCTTGACGAACCAAGCCATCACGGTTGCTTTCCCAGATGCGCGTGTGCTGGTGGTCGACGATGGTGAGGTCAATCGCGAAGTGGCGGTGGAAGCCCTCTCGCGCTTTGAAATTAAGGCCGATGTGGCGGTTGATGGCCAAGATGCGCTGAATGTGTTGGCGACCAAAGATTATGATATGGTGCTGATGGACGGCTCTATGCCTGTCATGGACGGCTATGAAGCCACGCGTGCCATTCGCAAGCGCGAGGCCGAAAAAGGCTTGAAGCGTTTGCCGGTAGTTGCTCTGACTGCCCATGTTGTCGGCACCGCAGCCAATGCTTGGTCGGAATGTGGCATGGACGGCGTGCTGCATAAGCCCTTCACCCTGGTGGCTTTGGGTGAAATCCTGCAAGCCAATCTACCGGCCCATCTGGCAACTAAAGCGCTGGAGATGATTGACGCCCGGTCTGACGATCAGCCCTTAGAGCCAACGACAGAGACCGCCGGAGGCACGGGCGAAGGCGGCTTGTTTGACGACGCCGTTATCCTGCCGTTCCTGCGCGATTTGAAGACGCATCGCCGCGACTTCGTTGTGCGTGTGGTCGGCCTCTATCGCAATCACGCCCCGAGTACCCTGATTGAATTGCAAGAGGCTTTGGATGCCGGTGACCGGGAGCGTTTGGCCAAAGCGGCGCATTCGCTCAAATCCATGAGCCTCAATATCGGGGCAAGTGCGGTTGCGAAACTGGCAGGCGGCATTGAGGCAGCGGTTCGCATCCACAATACACCTGTCGCGCCGTCCGAGATTGAGCGCGCGATTGCGCTTCTTCACATGACGCTTGATCGACTTGCGCAGCTGATGGAAACCGACTTGACTGAGCCTGAAGCCCCGGCGGTCATCAAAGCAGAAGTGAAACCATCCGTCGTTGAAGTCATGAATACAGCCATTTTGTCGCCGGATGAAAAAGCCCTGCGCGATGAGTTGGAGGCCGATCTTGAAACCGGTGCCCTCAGCATGGTTTATCAGCCGCTTTATGACCGCACTGGCAATCAGGTCGTGTCCGCTGAAGCGCTTTTACGCTGGGATCGGGGTGGCCGTGCGCGGGTTGGCCCAGACGTCTTTATCCCGATCGCCGAAAAGTCCGGCTTCATTGCCCATATTGGCCATTTTGTCCGCCAAGCCGTCTTCAACGACACCGCCGATTGGGGCAATCTCCCAATCGCCCTCAATGTGTCGCCGCTTGAGCTGATTGATGAAAACTTCGTCGGCGATTTGAAAGAACTCTTCGCCGAAACCGGCTATAATCCCGCCCGAGTGGTGTTGGAAGTGACTGAAACGGCTTTCTTGGGCGATCCAGACCGGGTGCGGCAATTGTTTGCGCAACTCAAATCCATGGGCTGCAAACTGGCGCTGGATGACTTCGGTGTGGGCTATTCCAGCTTGACCTCGCTGCACCGTTTCCCGTTCGACAAGATTAAGATCGACCGGGAATTCGTGACCAGTCTGGACCTCGACCCCAAAACCTCGCGCGAAGCTTTGGCGATTATTCAAGCCGTTTCCAGTATTGGCCGGGCTCTGGGTCGCGAAGTGGTGGCAGAAGGTGTGGAGACGGCGACCCAACATGCCGTTTTGAAGGCCGCCGGCGTTCATACGTTGCAGGGCTATCTGTTTGGCAAGCCCATGGTCGCGAGCGAATTTGTCCGTCTGCTGACGCCAGCACCGTCCAGCGCGATCCCGTCTCTGGTCAATTCCACTGTTCATGCGGCACCAACTGGACCAACAGCTCTGGCCTCTTAAGCGAACCTCTGGGTATCGCAGGGCAAGGACTGGCACGGTCTGACAAAATCATGACATAGTCTTTCGCCTTATAGGGGAAAACAGGGGCTAATAGGTTTGGACATGCCGATTTCGACACGCCACAGCCACAAGAGGGCCACCCTGATGGTCGTGGGCCTTGTTTGTCTATCGCCTGCGCTTGGATGGGCGCAGTCGGCCCCGAAAACACCTCTCTTATCCCCGCCGGCTTCCGCTACCCAGACCTTGCCGTCTGAACTGACCCCTGAAGGCATTTTGACCGACTTGGTCAATCAGTCGATTGCCGAACAAGCGGGCCTGCCAGACCTTTCCTCTACCCTACCCGCAAAAGTATCCGCGCCGCCACCTGTCCCGGTTCCACTTAAACCCTTGGCACCTGCAATGGTGGAAGTCCTAAACAAGGATTTATTGGACTTGGCTGACCTTTTGGCGGGGCGATGGGATAATGAGCTGCAGACTTTTTTTGAGCCCGAGCTCAATGTGCCACTGCCTTTGCGCCATGAGCGGCTGCATGCGGTCGTCAGGCCGATTGAAGCGCCAGAATTTGGGCCCATCAGCTTTTATGTTGAATATCGCAAGGGCGGCGAAGCCGGGCCTGTTTTGCGCCAGCGTATCTGGAGTTTGAGTGTCGATCCAGAATTAGGGGCCGTCCGCCTCGCAGGTTTTGCGCCCAAGGATGGCAAACCGCTCGAAGGGGCGTGGCGTCAAACTGAGGCCTCCGCGGGCCTAAAGCCCGAACAAGTCAAAAAGGATGCCTTCACCCCCGTTCTCGGCTGCGACATCATTTGGCGTCGGCGCGGCGAAGGCTTCAGCGGCACGACTCGGCCTGCCGCGTGTAAGCTCGTGACCAATGCTGACAAGCGGGTCCTCACTGTTAGCGAGCAGCATGACCTCTCGGCCAATGTCTGGGAAGTGCGCGATGTTGGCGTCGATGAACGCGGGGTGCGGGTCTTTGGTGGCAGCGAGATGCCACCCACCCGTTTGAAGCGCGCCGAAACCTTTACTTGCTGGGCATCTGTGGCCAAAGGGGGCGAGCGCGCGATCGTGAGCGACCTTGTGGTGCACGACCAAGGCGGCATGGCGAGCGCGGAGTTTGTGGGCGGCAGTCCTGCCAAGCTGCGGTTGCGCTTGCGCAATGTCGAATGGCCGGTGGGCCAGAACAGGCCGTCCTTGACGCTCTACCTCTTAGTGGATGGCGATGATCGGGCGGAGGGCTTTGCTTGGGGGGAGCCGACGGCCAACCGCTTGGCACTTGATGTCGGCGGTACCCAAGTCAGCTGTACCCGCGACCCCCGCGCAAAATGGCGCTAAGGCCTAGCGGCCAAAGAATTTGATCACGACCACTATTAGAAGCGCGGTCAAACCTATCTTCAAGATCGTATAGGCCCGCATGATCCGGCCAAGCTTGGCCATGTTCTCTTGATGCAAAGCTTGTTCTTCCGGCGTCAGCTCGCGCGGGGCTTCATCGGCGTCTTCTTCGTCCCAGTCCGGGTTGGGGGTATTGTCGGAGTTTGGGGGCAGCGGCTTTTGGTCCATCAGCCCTTACCCCTCAAATGGATCACGCACCAGGATTGTGTCGTCCCGCTCTGGGCTGGTGGACAGAAGGGCGACAGGGCGCGTCACCAATTCTTCGATGCGGCGCACATATTTGATCGCATTTGCGGGCAAGTCTTTCCACGAGCGGGCACCGCGCGTGGTTTCTTGCCAACCGTCGAAATACTCAAAGATCGGCTCAACGCTGGCTTGATCTTTCAGACCTGCCGGGAACCAATCCAAGGCGCGGTCGCCGATCCGGTATCCGACACAGACTTTGAGCTGTTCAAACCCATCAAGCACATCCAGCTTGGTGAGGGCGAGGCCACTGATGCCACCGACGATGGCTGCTTGGCGCACCAGCACGGCGTCAAACCAGCCGCACCGACGCGGGCGGCCTGTTACGGTACCGAACTCATGACCGCGCTCGCCAATGCGCTTACCCACATCGTCGAATAATTCGGTAGGGAAGGGGCCTTCGCCAACGCGGGTTGTATAGGCTTTGCAGATGCCCAGAACATAGCCCAAAGAATTGGGGCCCATGCCAGTGCCCGCCGAAGCCTGCCCTGAAACCGTGTTGGACGAGGTCACATAGGGATAGGTGCCGTGGTCGATGTCGAGAAGCGTGCCTTGCGCGCCTTCAAACAGGATGCGGCGGCCCCGACGGCGGGCTTCTTCCAGCACTTTCCAAACGGGCTGGGCATAGGGCAAAATCTTGGGTGCAAGGCCTATAAGTTCGGCTTTGATGGCCGCGCCATCCAATTCCGGAAGGTCCAAGCCTTTGCGCAATGCGGTGTGATGAGCAAGCAAGCGGTCGATCTTCGCATCCAGCGCATCAGGGTCGGCCAGGTCGGCGACACGAATAGCGCGACGACCAACCTTGTCTTCATAGGCGGGGCCAATGCCGCGGCCCGTCGTGCCAATCTTGCCTGCGCCAGCTTGGGCCTCACGCGCGCCATCTAGGTCGCGGTGTAAGGCGAGGATCAGGGTCGCATTATCGGCAAGCACGAGGATAGAAGGGTCAATCACCACGCCTTGGTCGCTGACGCGCTTGATTTCATCGAGAAGCGCGTGCGGGTCGACAACTACGCCATTGCCAATCACCGACAATTTGCCTTGAACAACGCCGGAGGGCAGGAGCGAGAGCTTATAGACCTTGTCGCCCACGACCAGCGTATGGCCGGCATTATGACCGCCTTGGAAGCGCGTCACCACATCAGCGCGGTCGCTCAACCAATCAACAATCTTGCCTTTACCTTCGTCGCCCCATTGGGCCCCGACAACCACCACATTCGCCATGAGTCTAAACTCCCTGCTTGCGCGGGGTGCTTGGGGTCTGATGGCCAACACGTCAAGCTATCAGGCTGCGATCTGCCTAATTTCCGCTTAGGGTGCCTTCAGATTCAAGGGCGACATCCCCGGTCATAATAACGTGATTATCGTTTTCCCGCCATTCGATCTGAAGCATGCCGCCATCGACTTCGACCTTGGCGACTCGGTCGCATAGGCGGCGCCGGACAGCAGCGACGAGGGCCGCACAGGCACCCGTGCCGCAAGCCTTAGTAAGGCCCGCACCCCGCTCCCAAACCCGCAGTCGAATATGGTCCCTCGCCACGATCTCAGCAAAGCCGACATTGGTGCGTTCGGGGAAAAGGGGGTGATATTCAATCATCGGCCCGACCGCCTCAACTGGGGCCAGCTCTGCATCCTGGACGAAAAAGACACAATGCGGATTGCCCATGTTGACCACGCCGGGGCCATGGAGAATGGGATCGTCAATTGGCCCGACTTGCAGCTCAATGCGCGTCGTATCCATGCGCTCCGACATTGGAATACGCTCCCACTCAAAAATGGGTTCGCCCATATCAACACTGATCCGATTGGGGCCGACACTGGATGCGCCCAAAAGGCCAGCGTCTGTTTCCATGACCAGATTTTCGCGGCCCGTCTCGCGCATCACATACCAAGCCACGCAGCGGGAGCCATTGCCACAGGCCGCGACTTTCGACCCGTCGGCATTCCAAATTTCTGTAAAGAGGTCTGCCATCGGATTCTTGGGCGGCAACAGGAGCATTAATTGGTCA
>CALRLV020000053.1:0-11298 GCA_943368895.1 Ferrovibrio terrae | reverse complement strand
ACTTTGACGCCCGCAAGGCGGATCGGCCTTAATGTAAAACTGTCTATAACGAAAATTTGTCCTACCTTGCCGCAAAATATTCATCTTCTAGGGTCAAGAAAACGATAATGACACCACGCCTTCTCTTGTTTCCAACCCTGACCCGCGTGTTCCGCGCGGCGCTGACGGGGATTTTGCTTGCTCTGGCTTGTCTGACCCCGGCCTTCGCGCAATTGAATGTCAGCGTGACCGAGGGCCATCGTCGGCCGATGCCGATCGCGATCGCTGACTTTGCTGGGCCACATGGTAGCTCCATCGCGGGCGCTGTCCGCGACAATCTTGCGCGTTCGGGCCTGTTCCAAGTCCAGAATCCAGACTCCTTCTTGCAGCGCGATATGGATGTAAACGTCGCGCCCCGTTTTGCTGACTGGCGAATTACCAAGACCGAAGCTTTGGTCGTTGGGCGTGGTGGCGTCAATGCTGGCCGATTGCGGGTCGAGTTTCGCTTGTGGGATGTCTATGGCGAAAGCCAGATGTTGGGGCTGGAATTTGCTACCACCGACGAGAATTGGCGCCGGATCGCGCACAAGGTTTCTGACGCCATCTATCGGCGTTTAACCGGTGAAGTCGGCTATTTCGATAGCCGGGTTGTGTTTGTTGCCGAAAGCGGCAGCAGGACCAATCGCGTAAAGCGCCTCGCCGTTATGGATCAAGATGGTGCCAATCCCAGCTATTTGACCGATGGCACCGAGCAAGTTCTCAACCCACGCTTCAACGCACAGGGTCAGCAGATCGTCTATTCGGCTTTGACAGACCGGGGCATCAAACTCTGGGTTGTCGATATCGAGACCGGACGCAAAGAAGCTGTAGCTATTCCCGGCAATATGGCGTTTGCACCTCGCTTTACCCCCGACGGCCAATCCCTCATTTTCAGCGCAGACCGCGACGGCGATGTTGATGTGTTCATTAAGAGCTTGCGGACGGGCAAACTGACACAACTGACCCGCAATCCGGCTATCGACACTTCGCCAGATATGTCGCCAGACGGCAGCCAGATCATCTTTACCTCTGACCGGGGTGGCAGCACCCAAATCTATGGCATGAATGCCGATGGATCGGGCGTGCGCCGCCTGACCTTTGGCGAGGGTCGCTATTCCACCGCCGTTTGGTCGCCCAAGGGCGATTTGATTGCCTTCACCCGCCAATTAGGTGGGCAATTCCAGATTGGCGTGATGGCAGCCGATGGGTCGAACTTGAAGATATTGGCAGAAGCCTATTTGGTTGAAGGCCCGACTTGGTCACCCAATGGCCGCGTCATCATGTTCCAACGTGAAGGAGGCCCCGGTCAGTCACCCAGTCTATGGACCGTCGATGTTTCCGGCACCAATCTGCGCAAATCCCCTTGGTCCGCACCGGGTTCAGATCCCGGCTGGTCCGCAACCCTGCCTTAAGCGTTTTCGTCTTGTCGCGTTCACTCTCACCTTTTGGAAACACCCCTTCACTTAGGAGCCTATTATGACCCCTTCCCAAAGCCTGACCCCAAAAGCCCCAAGCTTAAAAGTTCGCTCGCTCGCCTTGATGCTGGTCTCCAGCTTGGCCTTGGTTGCTTGCGCCAGCACCAAGACTGCAAATCCGCCGGTTGCTGAAACAACTGCCCCAGTTGCTGCGTCCAATTCAGAAGCGGCGTCGACTGCGGCGCCAACCGCACCCGTTGCCAGCGCGCCTGTGGCCTCTGCCCCTCTGGCACCGGCGACCATGGCCGATACGTCAGGCCAGTCAGAAACTTCAAATTCAGCTGAAAACCTCTCGCCTTATGCCTCTTTGGCAGAAGCGGGCGAGCGCATTTTCTTCCCGACCGACCGATTTGACCTGACCGATGAAGCCCGTTCTATCCTGACCCGTCAGGCAGCTTGGATCAAAGCGAACCCCGGCAAGCGCGTCTTGATCGCGGGCAATTGCGATGAGCGCGGGACGCGTGAGTATAATTTGGCCCTAGGTGCACGCCGGGCCAGTGCCGCGCGCGACTTCTTAGCAAGCTTGGGGGTGGATGCAGACCGGATCGAAACGGTTTCCTACGGCAAGGAGCGCCCGATTGATGAGCGGCCAAACGCGGAAGGCTGGGCTGTGAACCGTAACGCGCAAACCATGTTGCTGGATTAATCATGGCCACAGCTCAATCCGCCTCTTCGATCTCAAGTCAACGAGCCACTTCCCCCCGTAAGGCGGCGCAGCGCCGTCTGTGGACTGGGACGTGCTTAAGCCTCGTGATGGCGGGGGCAGGCTTGATGCTGAATGCGGAACCTGTTTGGGCGCAGGCACGCGGCGCAAACCCGCCAGTGCCTGCCGCTAAACCGGCTGGTCCAACCCCGGTTGCGGTGCCGCCAATCTCTGCCGAACCCATTTCAGCTCGCCTGATCATTCGCCTAGAGCAAGTGGAGCGCCAAGCGGCCGAGCTGACCGGGCGGATTGAAGTGCTAGAGGCAGAGCTCGCCAAGCAACAGGCAGTCCATAAGCAATTGGTCCAGGAATTAGAGGCCGAGCGCGCCAATAAGTCAGCGATCAGCGAGAGTGCTGCGCGCGTCACCGAAGTATCGACCGTTGAAACTAGCCCCTCTGCTCCGCAAGAGGCGCAGGCTTTGCTAGGTGAAGCACCCCCTCCTACCCCACCGCCACCGCCGAGCGCTGAGGCCTTATTCAATGCCGCACAGCTGGCCCTGCAACGCGGAGATTATCTGACGGCTGAGACCAATTTGAACACGCTCGTCACCAATTTTCCAACCGCGCCAGAAGGCATTGAAGGCCGCTGGCTTCTGGGGGAAGCGCGTTATGTTCAGTCCGCCTGGGGCCCTGCGGCTGAAGCCTATCTGAGTTATTTGGATGCTGCCCCGCAAGGGCGACGTGCCTCGGAATCCTTGGTGCGCTTGGCAGGGGCCTTTGGTCAGTTGGGCAATGCCAAAATGCGATGCTCTGCACTTGGCGAATATCGGCGCCGGACGCCTAATCCGGATGCAACGCTGAAGGCACGGGCAGACGCTGAAGCGGCTCGGTCGCCATGCCCGACCACCTAGCGGCCAAGGGCGCGGAATACCCCGCCTCTAGCCCGATCGGTCAGGCCCTCCCCGATTTTTTCGCGAAACTCGACCGCTGGCGACAGGACTTTGGGTCGCCCATGCTGATTGCTTTGTCTGGCGGTGGGGACAGCATGGCTTTGTGTCGCTTGGCAGGCCTCTGGGCCAAAGCCTCTGGTGCATCTGTTCATGCCGTCTCAATTGATCATGGCTTGAGGCCGGGTGCAGCCCATGAAGCCGATCAAGCCATAGCTTGGGCACACACGCTGGGTCTTTCTGGCGAGGTTGTTCGGCTGGATGAACGACCTGCGCGGGGCGGCCTGCAAGCCTGGGCACGCCGAGCACGCTATCAAGCCTTAGCATCTGTCGCGAGACGTGCAGGTGCCAAACTAATCCTTGTCGGCCATACGTGGGACGACCAAGTTGAGACCATTTGTTGGCGCCTCGCGCGGCAATCTGGCTTGGACGGTTTGTCAGGCATGTCAGAGCTCGCAATTAATCCTTTTGCCTCGCCTGTGTCCCCAAGCCTGCTGGGAAGGCCGCTTTTGGGCCTGAAACGCGGCGATTTGCGCGCTTGGTTGAAACAAGAGGGGCAAGCGTGGCTGGAGGATGAGAGCAATCAAAATCTCGATTTTGCCCGAATCCGTACCCGCAGGCTGGTGGGGGAGATGGCCGCACAAGGGGTAGATCTCGAACGTGTCATCCGCCTCGCGGCCACAGCCGACGCGCTACGAAAAGCCCAAGAGGGCGCCACACTGGACCTTCTCAAGCGATGCACGCTATCCGTATCGGAGGCAGGATGGCACTTAAGCGCTGCCACTTTTTTAGGTGCGGAGGCTCTGATTGCCGAGCGTGCATTGGGCTGGTTGATCTATAGCCTCACGCAAGCTGACCGCCCGCCAGAGGCCGACAAACTGGGCCGTTTGCTTTCCGACCTTCTGGCAAGTCCAGCCCAACGCAGAACCCTAGGAGGCGTTGTCATTGCGCGAAAAGGTGACCTACTTTTACTGATGCCAGCCCCTCCTCGGCGCGGACAAATCGCCTGCCTTAGACCAACAGCAGCGAGCCAATGGGCACGACTTTTTGCCGTTTCACGTCAACCACACGAATTTGTAACCCAACAAAAGCGAATTCGCGCAGAAGACGGGCTTACATGATTGGATTGAACGACTATGTTAGACTCACCCGCTCCCAAAAAATGGGGCAGGGTGATTGATCATCCCCCATCAGGGGCGGTGATTTCAGAAAGAGATAACGATGAAGCTGCGCGATCTTGCAATCTGGGGATTTTTGGCTTTGGCACTGGTGACAGTGTTCACCTTAATGAACCGTCCTTCCCCATCGGCCTCAATGACAACGATGGCGTATTCGACCCTATTGACCGAAGTGGACAATGGGCGAGTCAAAGAGGTCACCATCATTGGCGACCAAGCTCGTGGCCGCTTACAAGACGACAAGCCCTTTGTCGCCATGGTCCCCTCGCAGGCGACCGACTTTGTGTCGCGGCTTGAGAAGGCCAATGTCGAAATTCGCGCTGAATCTGTGCCACGCACGCCTTTCTTGAGCGCGCTTATCGCGAACTTATTGCCGTTGCTGATCATGGTCGGCCTGTGGTTCTTCCTGATGCGCCAGATGTCTGGCGGCGGCGGAAAGGGCGGCGCGATGGGCTTTGGTAAGTCCAAGGCGAAGCTTTTGACCGAAAATAAGAACAAAGTGACCTTTGACGATGTTGCCGGCATTGATGAAGCGCGCGAGGAATTGCAAGAAGTCGTCGACTTCCTGAAAGACCCGTCCAAGTTCCAGCGCTTGGGCGGTAAAATCCCAAAAGGCGCGCTATTGGTCGGCCCACCAGGTACCGGTAAAACCTTGACCGCGCGTGCGGTTGCCGGCGAAGCGAATGTGCCTTTCTTCACCATTTCAGGCTCTGACTTTGTGGAAATGTTCGTCGGCGTTGGCGCAAGCCGGGTGCGCGACATGTTCGAGCAAGCCAAGAAGAATGCGCCTTGCATTATCTTCATTGACGAAATCGACGCGGTCGGCCACCATCGCGGTGCCGGACTTGGCGGCGGCAATGATGAGCGTGAGCAGACATTGAACCAGCTCTTAGTCGAGATGGACGGTTTTGAGGCCAATGAAGGCATTATCATCATCGCCGCGACCAACCGCCCAGATGTCCTGGATCCAGCTTTGTTGCGTCCGGGCCGTTTTGACCGCCAAGTCACGGTTGGTCTGCCAGACATTTCGGGTCGTGAGAAAGTCTTAAAGGTTCACATGCGCAATGTGCCTTTGTCGTCGGACGTCGACGCGAAGACTATCGCGCGCGGTTGCCCCGGCTTCTCAGGTGCTGACCTGATGAACCTCGTCAATGAAGCTGCCCTTTTGGCTGCCCGCCGTGGCCGCCGTCTGGTCACCATGCAAGAGTTCGAAGACGCCAAGGACAAAATCCTGATGGGTGTTGAGCGCAAAACCATGGCGATGACGATCGAGGAAAAGAGCCTAACGGCCTATCATGAAGGCGGTCATGCCTTGGTAGCTTTGACTGTTCCCCATACCGACCCAGTCCACAAAGCCACCATCATTCCACGTGGCCGTGCCTTGGGCATGGTGATGCAATTGCCAGAGCGGGATAAATTGTCCTTCAGCTATCGCCAGATGATGAGCCGCTTGGCCGTTATGATGGGTGGTCGCGTTGCCGAGGAATTAATCTTTGGCAAGGACGCCATCACTTCGGGTGCTTCGTCCGACATTGAGCAAGCAACCCGCTTGGCCCGTGCGATGGTCACCCGTTGGGGCTTCTCCGACGAATTGGGTACGGTTGCTTACGGTGAGAACCAAGAAGAAGTCTTCTTGGGCCATTCGGTCTCGCGTACCCAGAATGTGTCGGAAGCCACAGCTCAAACCATCGACAAAGAGGTTCGTCGCCTTGTTGAGTGGGGTAATGCGGAAGCAACCCGCATCTTGACCGAGCGTCGGGCGGATTTGGAAGTCTTGGCTCAAGGCTTGTTGGAATTTGAAACCCTGTCAGGCGAGGAAATCAAAACCTTGCTCGAAGGTGGCTCCATCAAGCGCGATGACGCCGTGACACGGCCACCGGCAGGACCTTCTTCTGCCTTGCCAACCATTGGCAAGAAAAGTGGGGGGACAACCTCAACAGGACCGGAACCTTCCCCAGCCTAATCCAAACAAAACCCCTCCCAGATTTGGGAGGGGTTTTTTGTAGATATAACTCAGACGAGGACGCAATGGCCCGCGATTTAACTAAATTCACTCCCGACGAAGCGGTGGCCAAACTTTCGGGTTGGCAAGAAGTTGCCGGACGTGCCGCGATTGAAAAGACCTATAACTTCGCCGATTTCAAACAGGCTTTTGGCTGGATGACACGCGTGGCCTTAAAGGCGGAGCAGATGGATCATCACCCGGAGTGGTTCAACGTCTATGCCAAAGTCCATGTCCTTCTGGCCACCCATGATGCCGATGGCGTGACGAATTTAGACGTCGAATTAGCAAGCTTTATGGATGCCTGTGCGGGAAACTGAGAATCACGACCTCTAATTTCAGAAAAAAAGAGTTAATTTAACTCGGTGATAACCACACAAACCCTTTGTATCCCTTAGGACATTCGGGCCCCTTGGGCCCTTTGCTATTGGCTTATGGGATTGTGACATGGGTGCGCGCACACGGTCAAAGTTAGATACCTTGCATTGGCGCCAGCGCGTGACGCGTGATGGGCTGTTGGGCGCTGGCATTCTTGGCGGTACTGTCATGAGCCTAGCGACCATGACCTTCAATGCCCAAGACCCCAGCTGGAATGTATCGGGCAGCGACAAGACTTCTAATTGGCTGGGCGAACCTGGAGCCAATTTGGCCGACTTTGTGTTGCAACTCCTTGGCATCGCCATTATCCCGGCCCTTTTAGCCTTGATCGTTTTTTGCTTTCTAGCCTTGCTCCGCGGTCCCGGCGGCGTCCCGCGTTTGCGCCTGCGCGCTTGGCTGGCCGCCCTTGGCGTTGTGATGTTTGCCGCAGCCGTATCAGGCCTGCCCCACGCGCCATCTTGGCCGATGCGAACGGGGCTTGGTGGCCTGATTGGTGATGGGATTCTGCACGTATTGGCCATGCCGTTTGCCGGCGCACAAAGCGGGGAAGGCTTTGGTGCCGTGATCGCTTTCGCCATTGCAATTGCCTGCGGCATCGTCGCGATGCAGCTGAAGCGGAATGATCTCGATGCGGCCATTGATGCTGCCACCTATGGCTGGGCCAGCCTCCGAGTTGCAGCCGATGATGTGATGGCACGCTTTGGTGGGGCCAAAGCCCCCGTGCGCAAACAAGCCACCAGTGCCCGCAAAAAGCATGAGCGGCCCGTGACCTCGCGTGAGATAGACCCCCATGATGTGGCCTCAATCGCCGCCCGCTTTGCACCAACAGACGCCAAAGCCGGTGTGGCGCGCGATGTCTGGCGGGAGCCAGAGGTCCACACCACCACCTATGAAGCGCCCGGCTATCCAGCTGGCGATATCCCGATTGAGCGGCCCAAGAGCCCGAAGCAATCAGAGCGCGCCGGCCGAGAGGCCCAAGGCGTCCTGCCTATGTATCCTGCAGGGCCGGACTTCGAATTGCCGCGCCTCGACTTGCTCGCCAAGCCAAAGCCGCGCGTTGCCCATCATGATGAGGCAGGCCTTAAGCAAAACGCTCGCCTCTTGATGACCGTATTGAGCGACTTTGGCGTAAAGGGTGAAATCCTCAACGTGCGACCCGGCCCTGTGGTCACCCTCTATGAGCTAGAACCTGCAGCGGGGGTAAAGTCGGCCCGCGTCATCGGTCTGGCCGATGATGTGGCGCGCTCTATGTCGGTGCAGGCCTGCCGCATCGCGGTCGTGCCCGGCCGTAATGCCATCGGCATCGAGCTTCCGAATGCGCGGCGGGAAACAGTGTATCTGCGCGACCTCTTATCCACCAATGACTATGAAAGTGGTCGTCAAGAACTGCCTCTGGCGCTGGGCGAAACCATTGGTGGCGAACCATCTGTGGCAGACCTTGCCCGCATGCCGCACTTATTGATCGCAGGGACCACTGGCTCGGGTAAGTCGGTTGGCATCAATGCGATGATCCTGTCGCTCCTCTATAAGATGACGCCGCAGCAGTGCCGCTTCATCATGATCGACCCTAAAATGCTGGAATTGTCGGTCTATGACGGCATTCCCCATCTGCTCGCCCCGGTTGTTACCGACCCGAAAAAGGCTGTCGCCGCACTCAAATGGGCTGTGCGGGAGATGGAAGATCGCTACCGCAAAATGTCGAAGATCGGTGTGCGCAATATTGGTGGCTATAATCAGCGCGCAGCTGAAGCCCAAGCCAAGAACGAGACCTTCTCGCGCACCATGCAAACAGGCTGGGACCGCGAAACCGGCAAGCCTATCTATGAGACCGAAACGTTCGAGCTTGAACACATGCCCTATATCGTCGTGGTGATCGACGAAATGGCCGATCTGATGCTGGTTGCGGGCAAGGATATTGAGGGCGCGGTACAGCGCCTGGCTCAAATGGCGCGTGCGGCTGGCATTCACTTGATCATGGCGACCCAACGCCCGTCGGTCGATGTCATCACCGGCACGATCAAGGCCAACTTCCCAACCCGAATCTCCTATTCCGTGACCTCGAAAATCGACAGCCGCACCATTCTGGGTGAACAGGGTGCCGAACAACTCTTGGGCCAAGGCGACCTGCTCTATATGGCGCAAGGCGGAAAAATGCGCCGCTTACACGGTCCCTTTGTTGCCGACAAGGAAGTGGAAGAAATCGTTGCCAGCTTGAAGGCGCAAGGCGCGCCGGAATATTTCGACGAAATCACGGCCGATGCCGACGAGGACAATCCCTATGCCGATGGGGCCGATCTGGACGGTATGGCAGGCTCTGGCAATGATTTGTTCGACCGCGCTGTTGCCATCGTGGCGCGCGACCGCAAGGCCTCAACCTCCTACCTGCAGCGCCGCCTATCCTTGGGCTATAATCGCGCCGCCAGCTTGATTGAACGCATGGAACAAGAAGGCATGATCAGCCCACCCAACCATGCCGGCAAGCGCGAGATCCTGCTGCCTGATCACGGGTGAGGTGGGGGCTGAACTCAGTCGCAGTCACGTCTTTCACTTGGCCGCAAAATCGCCGTATCGGAAAGCTAGAGCTTAGCCATGAACAGACGTCACCTTCTTCTTGCCGGACTTGTCGGCCTGCTGCCAGCCATTGCCCACGCGCAAGCTCTCTCGGGTGCCCAGCGTACAGCGGCCATTGCCTCGCTGACCCAGTCGATCAATGCCATCACCCGCATCCAAGGCCGATTTCTGCAGACCAATCCTGATGGCAGCACGATCGGCGGGCGCTTCTGGCTACAGCGTCCGGGTAAAGTGCGATTTGAATATGATGCGCCCTCGCCGCTTTTGTTGATTTCCGATGGGGCAACCGTCAGCTTGCAGGACCGGCGCTTGCGCACAACCGACCGCTATCCCTTGCGCAAGACACCCTTATATTTTTTGCTCAAAGCCAATGTCAGTCTCGAGAAGGACGTGTTGGTCACGGGCGTGGAGAAGCGGGGTGGCATGACGATCATGGCGGTGCGTGACAAAGCCCGTCAGGCCGATGGTGAGTTGACCATTATCTATGATGATACGGCCAATCAGCTGCGCGAATGGGCGATTGCCGACCGTCAGGGTCGGGTGACGCGGGTACGACTGGTCGAAGCGAGCACGGGGGCGGCCATCAATCCGCGCTTGTTTGCAACCCCAGGCCCCACGCGCAAATACGACCCCAAGAACTAAAGCTCGCGAAATTGTGACAATTGCGTCACACGCAACAATTAAATACTTTTAATCTTGCTTTTGTTTTGGAATGTGTCTATCTTGCCACTCATGGATGCAGCACATCCGGACTGGCGTCGTCCCCCCGCTCTCAGTTCCGATGCAGCGTCCGTATCGCCGGCTTTCTCCCCGGCGCAGACCCGGCGTGCCCTGCGCTGATCGTCTGAACGCCCGGCCTTCATGGTCGGGCGTTTGACGTTTTAGGCCCTCGGCTAAAACGGTTTAACTGCGCCAAAAAAGGCGGTGGTCGCAATCCCGATCCAATAGCAATAGGCAATCATGCGACCACGCCCAATGGAGATTTCCAATCGTGTCTGAGCGGCTTGATTCGGCCCTTCGGCGAGCACGCGGAACAAAGTCGTCCACTCCCGCATGATGAAACGCAGCCCCAGTCCAAACACTAGCATCAAAGCATAGGTGAACATCTTGGCGGGATACCAGTAAGAGCCCGTCTCAATCGCCAGCGGCCCATGGCCCAAGAATGCCAAGATCGACACCGCGAACAGGCCGGGGATCAATACAAAGCGGACTTTCTCATCCAGCTTCGTCAAGGCAATGCCAATATCCGTCTCACGCTTGAAAAAGGCCGCCCAACACAGCGCGAGCCAAGACAGCGCCAAAATCCACATCACGGCTAAGCCAATCCCATCCAAGAAGGGCACGAAGCCATAGAGATGGCCCATATGCAGGCCCAAAGGCAGCAACAAGATGATGCCCGTTCGCGCCAAAATATCGATACGATAAGCAGTCTCCATATGACGCCGACGCTCGTCTAAGCTGAGGTCGCGATTGGTCACATGGTAAGAGGTTTGGAACACCCCCCACTCACCACCCAACCAATAGACCATGGCCAATATGTGCAGCCAGCGAACCACATCGACTTCATTAATGACCATGTTTTCCCCTCCGGCCTACCAAGACACCGCCTCGAAACACAGCTTAAATGATATATCCTTTTGCACAAGCGACAAAAGAGCGCAGCTTGGCTGCTATTCCGGCGAGACGCTGACCACGGCCTTACCGATGTTTTGGCCTTGCATCAGACGCTCAAACAAAGCAGGCGCAGCTTCTAGTCCGATCGCACGGTCCTCTTTGAAGACCAAACTACCATCGGCGATCCACGCGCCAGCCTCTTTCACAAAGGCATCCCAGAGCGGATAAAAGTCGTAGACGACAAGGCCCATGACTTGCGCCCGCTTGCCCACTATCAGCCCAGCATTCAGGCCGGGCGGGGGGTGGTCTGCATGATATTGGTCGACAAGCCCGCACAACACCATCCGCCCATAAAGCGCCAACCGCAGCAACGCTTTGGAAGCCATCTCAGTGGAGACATTCTCAAAATAGACAGTAGGCGGGGATGGCAAGGCCTCCGACAAGGCTTGTTCCCAGCCGGCCTCCTTATAAT
>CALRLV020000052.1:0-11326 GCA_943368895.1 Ferrovibrio terrae | reverse complement strand
CTTGTTACTAAGCCGATCAAGCGGGCAATAGATGTCGTCCGTGCGGTTTATCCTGAAGTGCCTATCATTGGCTTTCCACGTGGTGCCGGGCACCGGGTTGGACAATTCCACCGTGAAACCGATGTGCAGGGGGTTGGTCTCGACATTGCTGCTGATCTTGGCGCAGCGCGAGCCGCATTAGGTCCAAAGGTCTGTTTACAAGGCAATCTTGATCCTATGGCCTTGATGGCTGGCGGTGCCGCTCTTGAGCAAGCTGTAGATGCTATTCTTGTCGCGGCGGCTACGGGACCACATATCTTTAACTTGGGACACGGCGTTGTGCCTGCAACACCGATCGCCAATGTCGAATATGTGATGCGGCGCGTGAAGGGTTTGACCTAAATGGACGTCTGCAGGTCAAACAAAAGGTAATCGAAAAATCTATGGGACAGAAAATAGCAATTGTGCTGTTCAATCTAGGGGGTCCAGATGGGCCTGACTCTGTGCGCCCTTTTTTGAAGAATTTGTTTTCTGATCCAGCCATTATTCGTGTACCGGGCCCAGTTCGCTGGATGCTGGCCAGACTAATCTCAACGCTGCGGGCCAAATCAGCACGCGCCAATTATGCCAAAATGGGTGGCGGTTCTCCTTTGGTACCAGAAACTCTGGCCCAAGCTGAAGCGCTTGAAAAAGCAGTGAAAGCACGTCCTGGCTATGAAAATGCGGAGGTGAAAACCTTCTTAGCCATGCGCTATTGGAAACCGTTCGTGAAAGACGCCATTGCCCAAGTTCGCGCTTTCAACCCAGATGAAACAATCCTCTTGCCGCTCTATCCACAGTTTTCGACCACCACGACAGATTCGTCGTTACAGGCTTGGAAAAAAGCAGGTGGCGGTCCAGCGAAACTAATTTGCTGCTATCCTGATGCGCCTGGCTTTATTGAGGCGCACGCCGAGGCCGTCTTGGAAACTTGGCAAGCAGGTGGCTCTCCAGAGCGTGTTCGCGTTTTATGGTCTGCTCATGGCCTGCCAGAGAAGATTATTCTGGATGGCGATCCGTACCAAAAGCAGGTTGAAGAGACGGTGGCCGCTTTGCGTCCATTACTTCCAGCCAATTTTGAGCACGCCATTTGTTATCAATCTCGCGTTGGCCCGGTAAAATGGATTGGTCCCGCAACCGAAACCGAGATTGAACGCGCAGGCGCGGACAAGATTCCCGTCATCGTTGTGCCAATCGCCTTTGTCTCCGAACATATTGAGACTTTGGTTGAATTGGATGAGGAATATTACGAAGTTGCCCATGAAGTCGGTGTACCGCTTTATTTGCGTGCACCTGCGCTGGGAACACGCGCGAAATTCATCGATGAGCTTGCGCGCCTGACAACAGATTTACTCGAGGGCTCTGACCCAATTCTGGCCGCACGTACAACAGGTTGCGTTGTTGCGTGTCCATCCTGCCCACGGGCAGAGTTTGGTGGATGCGCTGCATGAGTACATGGATCGCCAGCCATTATGAAGTCTTTCGAGCGCTTCATTTAATTGCGGTGATCGCGTGGATGGCCGGTCTAATGTATCTGCCGCGCCTATTTGTCTATCATTCCATGGCCCCGCTTGGCGGCGAGTTAGACCAGCAATTGATTGTTATGGAACGCCGCTTGCATCGTGGCATCATGATTCCGGCTATGATTGTCGTCTGGATATTGGGATTAAGCCTGTTGATCGGGCGGGGTGGCTGGGATTTATTGGCTCACCCTTGGATGCAGATCAAATTGGCAATGGTGACGACTATTACCGCCGTCGATCATTTGTATATGCGTTGGCGCAAAGCTTTCGAGCGCGGGGAACGGCCTTTGAATCATGTGGCCTTCCGGTTCTTGAACGAGCTGCCCTTTGTTTTGATGATTGTTGCTGTCTTTATGGTTGTCCTTGAGCCTTTTTCTTGAGGTCACACCTTGACCGCGCCTGCGATAATCGTCATGTGAACTCTAGTTGCTGAGGCCGTGAAGCGGTCTGGCACCTCCTTACAGCCGCTGCAGTCCTTGCAAAGACGGCTTTCACCAAAGATATTTTGAGGCCCTGACATGTCAGAGGAATTGTCGATCGACGCGCCACCTCGCCGGTCCACCCTACAAGAATTAAAGACCCGTACCCCCACTGAATTGGTGGTATTGGCGGAATCCCTAGAAATTGATGGCGCATCAAACTTGCGCACCCAAGATCTTTTATTTGCTATTTTGAAAGCGCAAGCTGAACGCGGCTCTGAAATTGGTGGCGGCGGCGTGTTGGAAGTTTTGCCGGACGGCTTTGGCTTCTTGCGCTCTCCAGAGTCCAACTATCTCTCCGGCCCAGACGACATTTATGTCTCGCCTCAGCAAATCCGCCGCCATGGCTTGCGGACGGGTGACACGGTCGAAGGCCCCGTCAAAGCGCCTAAAGACGGCGAGCGCTATTTTGCTCTGTCGAAAGTTGACACGATTAACTTCACCGACCCAGAGCAAGCCCGCCATAAGGTCAATTTCGATAACTTGACCCCGCTCTATCCAGACGAGCGCTTGCATCTGGAAATCCAAGATCCAACGCGGAAAGACCGCACGGGCCGAGTCATCGATATTGTGGCGCCCATCGGTAAGGGCCAGCGCGCCTTGATTGTGGCACCACCACGTACCGGTAAGACCGTTATTCTGCAGAACGTCGCTAAATCGATCGAAATCAATCACCCAGAAGTCTATCTGATCGTGCTGTTGATTGACGAACGGCCTGAAGAAGTGACTGACATGAAGCGCTCGGTTAAGGGCGAAGTAGTATCGTCAACCTTCGACGAACCAGCGACCCGCCACGTTCAAGTTGCTGAAATGGTAATCGAAAAAGCCAAGCGCTTGGCTGAACATGGCCGTGATGTCGTCATCTTGCTTGACTCGATCACACGTCTGGGTCGGGCCTATAACACAGTTGTTCCGTCATCAGGCAAGGTTCTGACCGGTGGTGTGGATGCAAACGCCCTGCAACGCCCAAAGCGCTTCTTCGGTGCTGCCCGTAATTTGGAAGAAGGCGGCTCACTGACCATTATCGCGACGGCGCTGATTGAAACCGGCTCGCGCATGGATGAAGTCATCTTTGAAGAGTTCAAAGGTACGGGTAACTCTGAAATTATTCTGGACCGGAAAGTCTCGGATAAACGCGTGTTCCCAGCGATCGACATCATCAAGTCTGGCACGCGTAAAGAAGAGCTTTTGGTTCCAAGAGAACATTTGCCCAAAATGTACATGTTGCGCCGGATCCTCAATCCCATGGGCACCATGGATGCGATGGAATTCCTGCTCGATAAGCTCAAACAGACCAAAAATAATGATGACTTTTTCCAGAGTATGAACACATAAGATTAACTGCTCTGTGATGGACTTAAGGCGCGGCTGGATGGTGCCAGCCGCGTTCTTAAAGGGGGTCTGGCTATGCGCTATACTCTGATCCGAAATATTATAGCGGCAGGCATGATTGCAACAGCTTGTGCGCCAGCTGATCCACTCGGCAAAATCTCAGCGGATGACCGAGAGTTTCTGTTCGCCGGCAAAGATACCAATGCGGCCTTTATGGGCCAACCAGGTGACGCTGGCCCGATCGCCTGCAATCCTCAACGGATGAACCAAGGCTATGTTCTGATGGATGAAGAGACCGGCCTTTGGCTGGATAGCATTCGGCCATCTGGCATTGAACGTCACAAGATATTGGCCGTCGAACCAACTGAAAAAGGCTATGAAGTTAAGGGCCAAAACGGTGTTGGCATCTCATTTAGTTTGATCATTGAGCAAACCAGCGATCGAACTGCTGACATTTCTTGGGATGGAGCGACAGCAGAGAAGTATCTGCGCTGTCCAGGAATGCCGGCCTAATCCGATAGGTCTTATTGGGACGCCTTCTGGCAAAAACCCTTGACCCCAAAGCCACCGGGAACAAAGGCTTGGCTATCCCCCCGCGACAAGGCCCATAAAGTGGCCGCCGCGACTTCATCATCGGCTGTCTTGCGTGTCGGGTGTGGCGGCACATCATAGGCGATCAGCGCACTTTTAATCGTGCTGGACCCAGTTTGTTGGGCCTTATGCCAACTTCGTTTCGAAGCTTCTGCCGCCGACCAAATTGGACGGGCTGGATCGGGCTGCCAAGCCGCACCGGAAACAAACAAGATATGGCTTCCTCCAGTTGCGCCGAGATCAGCCCCACAAATTTGTTGGGCGATCTCTAATGCTGAAAACTGGGTTGCCCAAAGTCGTGCTAAGCCATCAACGTCGCTAGGATCTGCAGTTAGTTGGGCGCAATGAAAGACATAGTCGAGTGGGCCAAAAAGGTCCCGTGCTGAGGAGGCTGCATTGGCCCACATCGGCGGGTCAGTGACATCAAGCCCCAAGGCGAGACCTGCTAATCGGGCAGCGGTTTCGCGCGCAGCGGTTAGGTCACAATCTCCGACGATCAGTTTACAGCCGCGCTGCGCAAGGGCCTGGCACATGACCCGACCAAACCGGCCGCCTCCACCGGTGACCAAGGCCACTTTGTCGGTAAAGCTTCTTTTGGTCATCCGGCGCGCGTTTTAAGCCAAAAGCCGACCATCAAGAGAATGACCGCGATAAACTGAACGAGAACCCGTAACCGCATCAACTGGTTAGAGCGGGATCGCGCTTTATCACCGGTGATGGCCAAATTGGCGATACCGGCGACGAGCACGGTCAAGACCACAGCCATGGCCACGAAGATTGCGATATTGAGGGGTTGTAAGGTCATGGGGCAGATATATGCCGCGCAATGGTTTCCGGCAATCGCTAGAGGCTGTCCTGCGACTAATTGCCCTTGGTCAAGGCTAGCAGAACGGCCGCACTGGAGGGTCGTCCAGCATAGCCGGCACCTGGAACGACACCAATTGTCAAAATGCCCGATTGCCAGCGGACACTGGGCCGATCAAAACTGCGCTGAACGCGAATGAGCTTTACCCGTCGCTCTGGCCTACCGAAAAAACCACGTGGCGCGCGTGACATGCCTTGGGCAGCCCGTTCAAGCGCTTCATAGACCAAGGCTGGCGGCAAGGTGCCGGAAGCTTCCACACGAATGCTGCGGTTAGAGAATTTATCAAACCAACGCAGCGCTTTTTCTAGGGTGGCTTGTAGATTACCCTCGCTTCTAGCGGGTGCGGACAAGGTCTTGGCCTTGCCTTCGCTGGCCGCAATGCCGCCATTGGTTCCTAGAGGGCCATAAACGGTCACCCCACCCAAAGTCGTAATGCGGACAATGACTTCACCGATGTCATTACGCAGAAATTCATCGCCGCGTGGGCCCCATTGCGAGGTTAGGGCCCAGACCTCTGGATCACCGTCAAACCGAAGTAAAACGACGCGCGGTTGGGAGCGGTCAAGGACAAATCGAAGGTTGTTAGGCCCAGCACTGAAAGAGACTGCTTGAGCCGCCGCCGCATTAGGGCTGGCAAACATGTCATTAAGGGTAAGGTCGCTCGCGCGTTTTTGGTTTTGCGCGTTTGCCAATCCTCCGGTCATCAGGCCGATTGCCATGCAGACGCACGAAAGCCAGCTCAACACAGGTTGAGCAAGGCCACCTGTTCCCAGATGCTTTCCACTTTCGAGACCGTCCCTAATCACCATAGAATCCACATGCACCTAGAATCTGGCAACATAGAGACAAAAGTGTAACCAAGCGCAGTGAAAAAAGCCTTACAACATCGAGCGTTTATTCGGCCGCCTCTTGTCCGCGCATCTCATAATGCGAGCCTTGTTCCATGAGGCTTGGAAGACCCAGCAAGTCATTGACTTGCTTGAAGTCCAACATCCGATCGCGGAACAGCGCCGTTGTGCCATTGGATTTGAGTGATTGAAGAAATTGTTGTGCGATGAAGGTATGGACGCGCACCATAGAGCCCGGTGAAATCACGAGGCGATAACCCATGTCGGATAATTGATCGCAGGTAAGAAGCGGCGTTTTACCGCCTTCAACCATATTCGCCAGTAGAGGCGTCTTGGGGAAGGCTTGGCAAATTGTTTGCATTTGGGCGATCTCTTGTGGCGCTTCCACAAACAAGATGTCGGCACCTGCCTGACGATAAAGCTCTGCCCGCTCCAGGGCGCGGTCAAACCCTTCCACAGCGATGGCATCGGTGCGTGCAATGATCAGAGTTTGTTCAATGGTGCGCGAATCGACCGCGGCTTTGATTTTGCCCACCATCTCGCCTGCAGGAACCAATTCTTTTCCTGCCAAATGACCACAGCGTTTAGGCGCGGTTTGATCTTCTAATTGCAGCGCATTAGCACCCATACGCTCAAACAAACGCACGGTATGCTGAACATTTAAAGCATTTCCAAAGCCTGTGTCGGCATCAACGATCAGCGGAATCTGGACCCGATCGCGCACACGGCCAATGATGTCTGCAACTTGGGTAGCGGAAACCAACCCAATGTCGGGCCGGCCCAATTGCGTATAAGAGATCGACGCGCCCGACATATAAATTGCTTCAAAACCGGCTTGTTCGACCAAGAGCGCACTCAAAGCGTCATAAGCCCCTGGGGCTAATAGGGCTTTGCTTTGGCCGAGCCGCTCATGCAAGGAAATTTGTGTCATGCTCGATCCCTATGTGCCGCGTCTTGATTTCAATTGAGCGATCAGGCCCCCAGCCCGCACCATCGCCATCAAATGGTCTGGGATAGGCTTACACGATAAAACCTCACCCCGTGTTTTATTGGTGATCTTGCCCAAGACTGGGTCGACCATCAACTGGTCGCCTTCAGCAATTCGATGAGCATCTTCACAAAACAAAGCCGGAAGGCCTAGGTTCAGGGCATTCCTGTAGAAAATGCGCGCAAAGCTGGGTGCAATTACGGCACCAACACCCAATTGTCGCAAACTAACCGCTGCTTGCTCGCGGGAGGAGCCCAAGCCGAAATTCTTGCCGGCTACAACAAAGTCGCCCATTTCTACAGTCTTCGCAAAGTTAGGTGCGATGGCCTCTAGGCAATGTTGTGCTAAGTCTTGTGCTGAGAGCTTCATCAGATGACCGGGTGCCAACAGGTCGGTGTCGATATTGTCGCCAAAGACAAAGGCGCGGCCCATAGGTGCTGCTTCGGTCATGGCACGTCAACCAATTCTGCCGACAAAGCGCGGGGATCGCTGACACAGCCGGCGATGGCGCTGGCGGCAACGGTGTAGGGTGACCCCAGATAAACGAAGGCCTCTGAATGGCCCATCCGGCCTTTGAAGTTGCGATTAGTGGTGGAGATACAGGTCTCACCCGCAGCCAATAGCCCCGCACCCATTCCGGCGCACGCACCGCAGCCGGATGGTAGAAGGGTTGCCCCCGCAGCCAATAAAACAGACAGAGTTCCATCCGCTGCTGCATCGGCCGTCACTTGGGAGCTGGCAGGCGCAACAAGCAAGCGCACGCCTGCGGCAACCCGCTGACCCTTCAGCATCTGTGCCGCCATGTGCAAATCCTCTAGCTTCGCCCCAACGCAAGCGCCGATATAGGCTTGATGGATTGGAGCGCCGACCGCGTGATCAATCGGAAAGCTGTTGGCTGGCGAATGCGGCATAGCAATTTGCGGCTTGAGATCAGAAAGATTGATCGAGATGGTCCGCTCGTAAGCAGCATCTGGATCAGGCTGCCAGGCCAAATCCGCTTGTGAAGCACGACCGCCATGAGCGTGAATATGGGCCAATGTCACGTCGTCTGCAGCGATCAAACCGACTTCACCACCCAATTCCGCAGCCATATTCGATAAGACCATACGCTCGTCCATTGACATGGCCGCGACACCTGGTCCGCCATATTCAATGGCCTTGAAAGCATTATCCATGCCGAGCTCACGGCACAAGAACAACATGACATCCTTGGCGGAAACATGGCTTTGCAACCGGCCTGTCAGCTCCACGCGTATGGTCTCTGGCACGATAGTCCATGTTTGCCCGGTGACCACAATGCCCAGCATATCGGTTGCGCCAAAGCCCGCAGCATAGCATCCAAACGCACCTGCATGGGGTGTGTGGCTGTCACCACCAGCGACAAAGATGCCGGGGCGAAGCAAGCCCTTTTGCGGCAGAATAGCGTGGCAAATACCTTCCATATCAAAGAAATGGCCAATCTTGTATTCTTTGACAAATTCCCGTGTGAGCTTCAGGATCGCGGCACTGTCCCCGTCCACGGCCGGCACATAATGGTCAGAGACAATAACGATACGCGACGGGTCCCATAGGCTTGCCCCAAGCGCCTCTAAGTGCGGCTTCCAGCGCCGGGGCCCACTTGAGTCATGGGCCATCGCAAGGTCTACTTGCACCACAACGATGTCGCCCGGGGCTACATGCTCACTGCCCGATGCCCGCGCCAGCAGCTTCTGGGCCAGTGTTTGACCTGAACTCACCGTTTGGGGTCTGGAAGCTTCAGACATGCGGGCAGGTGCATCCTACTTTTAGAAATGATCTATCTTTATATCAAATAACGTTTCGACATTGGCAAGGCAATGACTCACCCCTAGAGTGCCTCAACCCATGATCAGGGAGGCCCATGTGTTCAATCCACCGACCGTACCGAGACAGAGCCAACCCACGTTTTTATTCGTATGCAAAGATGGGCCGACCGCACCTGAAAAACGCCTGGAGCATCTGGCTGGTCATTTGGCGCATGTAGAGGCGCATTGGCAGTCTTATGTCACTGCAGGGCCCTTGAAGGCCCCGGGCAGTGCAAAGATTCATGGATCGTGTCTAATTGTTTGCGCCGATGATGAAGAGGCGGCTTGGGACATTATGCGCGGCGATCCGTATTTCACGTGTGAGATGTTTGCATCCATCGAAGTACATGACATGACTATGTCTATCGGACTTTATCCGGGCGGCAAGATCTGGGAGAGTCTTGACTCTGTTCGTGAGCGTGCCAACGGTGGGTGAGACTAATCTTACTTCAGTCGGTCGCCGGAATTTTGGCTTTTCATTTCCCGACGGCAGACTAATTTTTCTTCATGGATACGACCTTGCCGACATCGCATGAACCGAGCTCTGAGTTAAAGGCCACCATGGTCGATGCAAGGCTACCAACGCCCTTGTATCACCAATTATTCTTGGTTCTCCGAGAGCGCATTCGTTCGGGCGCTTTTCCGCTGGGCGCAGTTCTGCCTGGTGAGCAGGATTTGACTCACGTGTTCAATGTGTCCCGGATCACGGTAAAGCGCGCGTTGAATGAATTGGCGTCTGCTGGGATGGTGTCGCGCCATCGTGGCCGCGGCACAGTGGTCACGTATAATGCGACCGTGCCCGTGGTGAAGGGCAGCTTTGATAATCTGATGGAAGCCCTCAAAGTGATGGGCCTTTCCACGGAAGTTGAATTGATCAATGTCGCGCAAGTCGCTGCCACCGCAGAGATTGCTGAGCTTTTAGGTCTGCCTAGTGGCGTTCCCGTCCAGCGAGCTGAGCGGATCCGTAAGTTGGAGGGCGAGCCTTTTTCTTACATTGTCACCCATTTGCCGATTGATATTGCTGCGACTTTTGACCCAGACTCGCTTGGCCATACGCCGATGCTCGACTTGTTAGAACGGGCAGGCTTTGTTGCCGTTTCAGCCGAGCAATGGATCACCGCCTGCAGCGCAGAGCCTGCGACCGCGCAAGCGCTGAAAATCGCAACGGGCTCGCCGCTCCTAAAAATCGTGCGTGTGATGAAGGATTCCCAATCGGCACCGATTGAAGTTGTTCAGGGCTTTTACCGCCCCGAACGCTTCCAGTATCATATGAATCTGACGCGGCAGCGCAAAGGCGGCCGCGATGAGTGGCGTTAGCCTCTAACCTTACGGCTCTAGGCGATAGCCGCCACCTTCTGTGATTAAGAGGCCATTACGGCTTGAAACCGGCTCGATCTTTTGGCGCAAACGGTAGATGTGGGTTTCCAGCGTATGGGTCGTAACCGCAGCATTATAGCCCCAGACTTCGCGCAGTAATTCGTCGCGTGGCACGGCTTTCGCGCCAGAACGATAGAGATAACGCAAAATCGCTGCTTCCTTGTCGGTCAGGCGGATGCGCTTGCCGCTGGCGTCGGTCAATGTACGGTTTGCTGGCTTGAAGTCGTAGGGGCCGATCTTCAAGGTCGCGACATCGGTTTGGTCATGGCTGCGCAAGTGTGCCCGCACACGCGCCAAGAGCACCGCAAAGCGGAACGGCTTGGTGACATAATCGTTCGCACCAGCATCGAGACCCAACACTGTGTCTGAATCGGTGGATTGACCGGTTAACATGATGATCGGACCAGCAAATCCGCCTGTGCGGATCGCCTTACAAGCTTCGCGACCATCAAGATCCGGCAGGTCGATATCAAGCAGGATGAGATCGGGGCCCTTGGTTCGGGCGGCGGCGACACCGCTGGCGGCATCTTGAGCCATAACGGTATCAAATTCCCCCGTCAGCTCGAATTGCTCGGCTAAGGTGGTGCGGAGATCATGGTCGTCATCGACCAGAAGAAGGGTGCGCTTGCGTGACATGGCCTCTACATGGTTGCACCCTATTGCGTGATACAAGAGGGTGCGGCATCACAGAGTCTTGATCTGGGGGATTTTATGCAGGTTTTTGCAGCATCAACATCGGGTTGGCTAACCTACGGACTAACCAGGGTCCGTTGTTCCATTGGTAAGGGCGGGGCGAAGACGGCAGCCGACAAGCGCGAAGGCGACGGGGCCAGCCCCTTGGGGGTTTGGCCGATCCGTAGAATTCTCTGGCGGGAAGATCGTGGGCCAAAGCCCGACTCTGGGTTTGAGGCAACGCCCATCCAACCCCAAGATGGCTGGTGTGACGCGTCAGAGGACCCGAATTATAATCTCCCTGTCAGCCACCCTTATCTGGCTAGTGCCGAACGTTTGTGGCGCGAGGATGGGCTTTACAACATCATTGTCGTCCTTGGTCACAATGATGATCCCGTTGTGCCCGCGATGGGGTCAGCTATTTTCATGCATTGTGCGTCGGAAGACTATCGGCCGACGGAGGGCTGCGTCGCCTTAGCCGAAGACGACCTGCGAGAGCTATTGAAGCAAGCTAAACCGGGCGATGCGGTTGCCTTCATAGTCTGAGATCATCTGGTTTCGTGGACAAAGTGTTGCTTGAATGCTCTTGCGTATTTGCCGCGTTTGGCGTTTTAGGCTGGCTTCATGCATGAAGACGCCGCAACATCTCAAAATGACGATCTGATGGATCGCCCGAAACCTGTTCAAACGGGCGATGCCGTAACTGGTAAGACCCTGTTTATACAGACCTATGGCTGTCAGATGAATGTCTATGACAGCGAACGCATGGCCGATGTCTTGCGGCCCTTGGGCTATAGTCCGGTTGATAAG